>CAYNOM010000815.1:2111-3256 GCA_964398415.1 uncultured Polyangiales bacterium
AGCACCTCGAGGTGCTTTGCGCCGTAGGTCTTGAGACCGTCATCATGCTTCTTTTCAGACACAGGTCACCCCCTACCAGGCGCTGTTGCGCAGGTATGCGATCACGTTCTCGATTTGTGTGTCATTCAGGTTTGCGACCGAGGTCTTGGCGCCTGAGAAGCCGCGCATCTGGGTTTGGTCTTTGCCGTGCTTCACGAGGTAGCGGAGGTAGCCGTTCGACGCGGACGAGAGAAAGGCGCGGCGCCCGATGCCGGTGCCGTTTGCGGTCTCTTGATAACCCGCGCCCGTGCGCCCGTGGCACGACGAGCAGATGTCGGAGAAGAGCTGCTGACCGTCGGCCACGCTGCCCTCGAGGGGCCGCTCGTCGAGCTCGGCGGGTGGCACCGCATCCCAAGAGCGCATGAAGGCCACGAGCGACTTCACTTTGTCTTCCCCGAGCACGGCGCCCCAGGGGATCATGGTCGTGCCCTCGCGCCCTTTGCTGATCGTGCGCATCAGAAAGCCGTCGCTGGCTGCAGCCAGGAACGACGTGCTGTTGATGCGAGGGCCGATGCCGATCTTGCCCTCACCGTTGTCACCGTGGCAGCCGACGCAGCTCGCCGCGAACAGGGTCTTACCCTCGGCGATCATGGCTTGGGTGCCCTGCACGATCCGCATGCTCTCGTCGACTACGGGGCGTGTCGCGGCCGCACGCAGCTCTGTCTGCTGATCATTGTTGGAGATGCTCATCCAAGCCACCGCGCCGATCGTCAGCGCGATGAGCAGTGGTCCGGCTACGGCAAGTCCGAAGCCCGAGTCCCTGTGTCGTGCGTCCACGCGACGCCTCCCTTCGTTCTACCCTCAGTGCGAACGGGTCAGCCCGGCCCTTGCACAAGGCGAGCCATCGGCACTCGAGTGCAGGCGCCGTGGGCGCGGGTGCCTGTTCTCGCGGATCTTGCGCTGGAACGGACTCACTCGCGGCGCAGGATTCGGCGCACGGGTTGCGCCGAGGTGCAAACCTTTCGCGCTCCGAGGCCTCTTCGACGCGCACCGCGAAGCGCAAATCATCGCCGATGCGTTCGATTTCAATCGGTGTTGCTGTCCACTGACTCGGCACTCGACTTGCACGCCTTTTGCGCGGAGCGCGCGTGTCCTCTCACCCAAAG
>CAYNOM010000816.1:0-3255 GCA_964398415.1 uncultured Polyangiales bacterium
TTCGTACCGTGGCCGTGCTCGACTCCATCGACGACGCGAGTGCGCGTCTGTCGGACTCCGCGCGCGAGCGCCTTCGCGCACGCTGCCCGGCGCCTTCGCCAGCGCGTTAGCGCTCTAGAACCGGCACACGATTTCGGCGGCTGACGTGATCGGCCACGTGCCAGACACAGTACGATTCGACTGCGCGAGAAGATGGTCGTCGATGCGCTGACCATCGTTGTGGTCGGTCAGCACGCTCAGCCCCGCACCCGGCGCGCACGCCTCGGTGCCAAAGATGAGTGAGACGTAGCCGCGGCCGTTGACATCGATGGATCGCGTACCCACATCGTACGAACCGTTGCGGTCCCAATCGACCCACGTATTGCTCGCGTGCACCGGAAAGCCGAAGTCGCCACCCCAGCCGAAGTAGCGCAGAAACGCGATGTCGCCCGCGCTGAAGCCGGGAAATGGATTGCGCTCGGACATGGCGCGCTCATCGAGTGCCGGCAGACGCCCGTCCGAGAAGCGCATCGCGGTACTCGAAACCGTCATGCCGCGTCCCAGAAAGTTCTTCGTGTACACGTAGTTCATCAGACTCGGATAGTTGGGCTTGCAGTTGATGTCTGCCTCCCCGCCGTGCCGCAGCCCCAGCGTGTGCCCGAGCTCGTGCGCCACGATCCCGAGCCAGACGCCCTGCTGCTCTTCACTCGCATCGTTGCCCGGGTCCTGATCGATCTCGACGGCGCGGCCAAAGAAGCGACTTCCGCCCACCACAGCCTGGCCCATCTGATCGTTCGGGCTCGGCGTCAGGCATAGCTGGCCGTACTTGAACACCCGGCGGTGCTTCTCGTGAAACATCTGCGAATTGTTCGCGTTGTCGCAGCGGTGCCCGCGCGGAAGGTGTCCCTGCTGAAAGACGTGCAGGCGAATGCCGCGCGTGCCGTCGGGGTTCGTCACATCGAGTCCGAGATAGATCTGCTCCATCTTGCGGATCACTGCGTCGCTCAGCCTGGCCGAGCGATTGCGCGTCCCGTCGTGGTAGTGCTCGTAGTCGATCTCGACGAACACATCCTTGCGCAGCGGATGGGCCCCCATGCCCGCATAATCGACCCAGTCGTGGCCATGCACCTCCCAGCCGTCCCAGACGCCGTCGCGATCGGTGTCCTTGTGGTCGGGGTCGGTACCGAGCTCGGCCTCCTCGACATCTGTGAGCCCGTCCGCATCGCGATCGGCCGCGGGACCGCGCGTGAGCTTGATGCGCAGCACGGAGGCGTAGCGGTCCTCGCCCGAGGCGTGGCGAACGCTGGAGATCCGCGGGGTGATGTACTTGACGAGTCGGTTGTAGCCCGAGCGCTCGAACACGAGCTCGGAGGCGAAGAACCCGTTGCGCGGGTGGACGTTGGGGCCGTCCTCGTAGGGGTTGAACTCGAACACGCCGTCCATCAAGGACTCGGGATCCCCGTTCACCACGCGGCGCGCGGTGTGGGTCGTGACCTGGGTACACGAGGGGCAGCTCCTGGCCCGCACCGTCACGCCGTTGAGCGCAGCACCGCTCTCGCGGTCCGTCACTTGCCCACCGACACAGGCCGAGAGCCCTAGCCAAAGCCCCATTGCATAAGTCTTGAATCGCTTCACGTGCATGCTCCTTCGGCGGCAACTACGGCGCTCCCGCGTCTGACATGCCCCCGCTCGCGTGAGCCGTCGCAGATCCCCCGCACCCGCGCTCACATGGCCCCTCTCTGCCGTGGCGCTAGCCCTGATGGAGCACTTTCCCCAGCAAGAGCGACCCTCTTGCAGTGTTTGGGCCACCCGTGGGAAGCCCAGTGGCTCGTGCCAGCGTATGACCATGGCAACATGTGGCCCCCGCATTGAGACCCGTCGAGAGGGTCGGTGAAACCACGATGAACGCGAAGTCACCTCGGTTCCCTCGGTTGCTGCCCAGTCTGCTCGGGCTGTGTGCTGCGCTATGGCTCGGCTGCGGCTCGGGCGACACGAAGCCCACGACGAGCCCGGCCGCCGATGCTGGCCTCGATGGGGGCCTGGGCATGGATGGAGGCCCAGGCGATCCGGATGCGGGCGCCGATGCTGGCGTGATGGGCGCGCCGCCCATCTTCGGCGTGTTGCGCGAGCTGCGCGAACGGGTGCGGCAGAGCCCCGATCACCTCTCGGCCCGTGCCAGCGAGCTCGTGGCGAAAAAAGATGCCGAGGGCCTGTTCGAGCTGGTGCGCGATCAGGTCTCGATTTACCCGCGTGCACTGCGCGGTCGGCGAGCGGCCCTCGGCGCCACGCGCAGCTGGGGCCCGCGCGGCGCCCTGCGCTCGGGCCTCGCCACGCCGCGCGACAAGGCCGAGCTCCTGCGCGAGCTGCTCGTCGAGGCAGGCTTCGACGCCGAGGTCGTCGTAGGCACGCTCGTCGACGCGCGTCAGGATGCCGTCGCCCGCTACCACGAGCCGCCGAAGCAAGGCTTTGCAGTGAACGTGAGCGAAGCCGATCTCGCACGCTGGGCCGAGCAGCTCGGAGGCACCCTGCCGGCGTCGCGCGCTCGCGTCGTCGATGCCGACGGCTCGAACGCGCAGGCCCTTGCAGCAAGCCTGGGTGCCCTCGTGACACCGCCGGCCGAGCCACTCGAGACCGACCTCGTGTTCAATGGCTCCATGCCCCTCGTGCGCTTCGTGCGCGACGGCCAGACCATCTACGCCAACCCGTTGTTCCGAGACGCCGTGCTGGGCGAGAGCTACACCCGCAACAATCCGGTGCGCCTCGCAGCGGCCGATCTCGAGCCGGTGACGCTGCGCCTGTGGGCGCGACGCAACCACAGCGACGTGAGTGAAGACGTGGTGCTGGCCGAGACCCGCGTCGACACCAACGTGGCCGCAGGTCGTCGCTTCGTGGTGCGCACCGTGCCGCTGCTGCCGCTGCGCGGCCTGCTCGAGGCGCGCCCCGACGATGTGCGCGCCTTCTTGCCCGCGATCGAGCTCGAGGGTCACGACGTCGACGAGGCCGAGAAGGCCATGCACTCGGTGGCGGGCACGCCCTTCAACCTGGAGGCAGACCGCCTCGATGTCTCGGACGACGGTAAGGTGCGCGTGGAGGGCGTAGCGCTCGCGAGTCGCGATGACAGCGCAGCCGCGCGCGCGACGGCGGTGCGCATGGAAGTCTCCGCAAATCCTGCGCGCTTCGACGACGTCACCCTCGCGCTCGACGTCCTCGACGCGTCCGATCAGCCCGTCGAAGCCCTTGGCCCGGCCGACTTTCGCGTGGAGGAAGAAGGCGTCG
>CAYNOM010000817.1:0-3253 GCA_964398415.1 uncultured Polyangiales bacterium
GCGGCGGCGCCCCAGACCTGCGCGCCGGTGCCCGCGCGCAGGGCGTCCACGCCGAGACGCATGCCGAGACCGAACTCGGCGTTGTCCTCGAACAGCGAGTTGGCCCAGGCGATGCCACGACCTTCGGCGTTCACCGTGTAGGGCGTCGTTGGCAGGTTGCCGCCGTAGATCGACGAGCAGCCTGTGGCGTTGGCGATCAGCGTGCGGTCTCCGAAGAGCTGACTCAAGAGCTTGATGTAGGGCGTCTCGCCGCAACCCGAGCAGGCCCCGGAGTACTCGAACAAAGGTTGAAGCAGCTGCAGATGCTTGACGTCCTCGCGGACCTTGGTGCGATCGACCTCCGGTAGCTCGAGGAAGAACGCATAGCGCTCGCGCTCGGCTTCGCGCAGCGGGCGCTGCGGATGCATGTCGAGGGCCTTGTGGCGTGGGTTCGACTTGTCCTTCGCGGGGCACACCACCGCGCACAGGTTGCAGCCCGTGCAGTCTTCGGGGGCCACCTGAATCGTGTAGCGTACGCCCTTGAAGTCGGGGGAGCGGAAGTCGACCGACTTGAACCCGCTCGGTGCGTGTTCGAGGGCGCTCGGCGCGTAGATCTTGGCGCGGATCGCCGCATGCGGGCACACCAGCGTGCACTTGTTGCATTGGATGCAGACCTTCTCGTCCCAGACCGGAATCTCGGTGGCGATGTTGCGCTTCTCCCACTGGCTCGTGCCGCTTGGCCAGGTGCCATCGGGGGGAAAAGCGCTGACCGGCAAGAGGTCGCCATTGCCCGAGAGCATGACGGCCGTCACGCGCTGCACGAAGTCGGGGGCCTTCGGGGATACCATGGGCGTGCGCGCGTGCTTTGCGCTCACTTCCAACGGAAGCGACAGCTCGTACAGGCCGGCGAGGGCGGCATCGACGGCGCGCAGGTTGCGCCGCACCACCTCGCCGCCCTTCTTGTCGTAGGTGTGCTCGAGGGCCGTCTTGATCTCATCGAGCGCTTGCTCCATCGGCAAGAGCTTCGACAGCGCGAAGAAGCACACCTGCATCACCGTGTTGATGCGTCCGGCAAGGCCTGCCTCACGCGCGATGGCGTAGGCATCCACCGCGTGCACCTTCAGGCGCTTGTCGAGAATTTGGGCTTGAGTCTCCCGAGGCAGCGCATCCCACAGCTCGCTCGCGGGGTAGGGGCTGTTGATCAGGAGCGTGCCACCGTCCTTGATGCGACCGAGCAGGTCCATGCGCTCGAAGAAATCGAACTGGTGCACGGCGACGAAGTCCGCGAGCTCGATCAGGTAGGGCGCCCTCAGGGCACGCGCCGAGAAGCGCAGGTGCGAGACGGTGATGGCACCCGACTTGCGCGAGTCGTAGACGAAGTAGCCCTGCGGAAACAGCGCGGTGTGGGCACCGACGATCTTGAGCGTGTTCTTGTTGGCGCCCACGGTGCCGTCGGCTCCGAGGCCGTAGAACAGGGCCTGAAACGTGCCTTCGGGCAAGATGTCGACGGGCTGACGCAGCGGCAAAGACAGATGGGTCACGTCGTCGACGATGCCGACCGTGAAGCGGCGTCGCGGCTCGGGAAGCGCGAGGTCGTCGAGCACCGAGAGCACCATCGCAGGCGACAGCTCCTTCGACGACAGGCCGTAGCGGCCACCGACCACGCGTGGCAGCTCGCCCTTCCACGCGGCATCGAGTGCGGCGAGCACGTCGAGGTGCAGGGGCTCGGCCACGGCACCCGGTTCCTTCGTGCGATCGAGCACCGAGATGCGCTTCACGCTCTTCGGCAGCACGCGCACCAGGTGCTCACTGGAAAAAGGACGATAAAGCCGCACCGCGATGGCACCCACGCGCTCACCGCGCGCCGCCTCGCGCTCGACCACGTCGAAGATCGTCTCGGTGGCCGACCCCATGGCGATGATCACGCGCTCGGCCTCTGGGTGGCCGCGATACTCGAACAGCCCGTAGCGTCGGCCCGTCAGCTCGGCGAAGCGCTGCATGCTCAGCTCGACCAGGTTGGGGCAGGCGGTGTAGAAGGGATTGCACGCCTCACGCGCCTGAAAGAAAGTGTCGGGGTTCTGGGCGGTGCCGCGAATCACCGGATGCTCGGGCGACAGCGCGCGCCGCCTGTGGGCCTCGATTGCCGCAGGGCTCAGCATGGCGCGCAGCGTGTCATCGTCGAGGGTTTCGATCTGGGCCACCTCGTGCGAGGTGCGAAAGCCGTCGAAGAAGTGCATGAACGGCACGCGCGCTTCGAGCGTGGTCGCGTGCGCGATGCAGGCGAAGTCGTGGGCCTCTTGCACGGACGCCGAGCACAGCATCGCAAAGCCCGTGCTACGCGCGCTCATCACGTCGGAGTGATCGCCGAAGATGCTGAGCGCGTGCGTCGCGAGGCTGCGCGCCGCCACGTGCATGCAGAACGAGGTCAGCTCGCCTGCGATCTTGTACATGTTGGGCAGCATCAACAAGAGGCCCTGCGAGGCGGTGAACGTCGTGCTCAGGGCACCCGCCTGGAGTGCACCGTGCACCGCGCCCGCGGCACCCCCCTCGGACTGCATCTCCACCACGCGCGGCACGCTCGCCCACACGTTCGGTTTCTCGCGTGCTGCCCACTCATCGGACAACTCGCCCATCGGCGAGGCGGGTGTGATCGGATAGATGACGATCACTTCGCTCGCGCGGTAGGCCACCGAGGCCGCCGCCTCGTTGCCGTCCATGATGCTCTGACGTTGATCCCCCATGGGGCTCTGCTTCTGCAACCCACGTGCCGCGATGATTTCGCGATCTTTGAGTGAGCGGGACGCAGAAGTTGCGCAGGGCCCTGGCCCGGATTTTCGTGCACGAATTTCCTGCGCGAGCGTGAGTGGGCAGGCGCACACGCTCGCACCATCCTAAGCTGGGGCCGTGGTGTCGAGCTCGCCTTCCAAGCATCCTCCCCTGCCCAAGGCCGGCCTCGCCTTCATGGCGGGCATGGTCGTGTACTCCGCCCTGCGCGCGCTGGTGGTGGCCGAGACGCTGACCGAGTACGGCGTGCATCCGTGGGTGTTCTTTGCGCTCGACGTGGGCTCGGCCTTTCCCCTGTCCCTCGGCCAGGTGCGGCTCGTGCAGGGCCTACGCCAGCGCAATCCGCGGCTCGTTCAGCGCGCGATCATCGTCGTCGGCTGTGCCTTCATGGCGCCCTATCTCTATCTCGTCTTCGGCGCAGGCCGTCCGCTGCCGACGCTGGCCTACGTGATCATCGCCGCGTTGATCGTGTTCATGTTCGGCTCCACCT
>CAYNOM010000818.1:0-3248 GCA_964398415.1 uncultured Polyangiales bacterium
GTAGTGGCCCGTGGTGAAGCCGCCGCGATAGGGGTCGTCGTGACGCACCGACAGGCCCGCGCTGCGGAAAAAGGTGTCCACGAAATCGATCACCCTGCGGTCGGCCGTGGTGCGCCCGAGGCTGCCAGGGACGATGTCGGCGCGCCGCTCTGCCTCGCGCATGCCCCTCCGGTGGGCCGAGGGCATCGAGTGACCCGCCACGAGCACGGCGTAGCCGAAGTGCTCACGCGTCGACATGACGAGTTCGTCGAGCGCGCGATGGTACGGGACGTGGTAGGCGTCGAGCCGGCGCTTCAGGGTCGCAAAATCGAGGGGCTTTCGCAGAGCAGGACGACCATCGGTCGTGACTCGCCACACGACCCCGCGCGGCTGGACGCTACGCGGTGCGGGATGATCGGCCACCGTCTCGAGATCGACGTCATCGGCGGCCCGGTTGAGATCCACCACGTAGCGCGAGAGCTTGGCGGTCAAGAGGGCTGCGCCTGCGTCGGGAGCGCGCGCGTAGAGCTCGTCGACGTAGAGTTCGGCGTCGCGCCGAATCGCATCGAAGCTCGCGAGCACCTCGTCGCGCAGGGGCTCGGGAATCGCGAGCCCGGCATGGGGCACCTCCACGACCACCGCCGTGCGAGCTTCTTTCGGGAGCGTCAGCGCCAGGACCGACATCTCTGGGGCCTAGCACGCACGGACGCGCGGGCACGCGCCGAGCCGTGCTCTTCTCGACCATGGCGGACGGGGGCCCCTCACGCGCCTCACGCAACGGCCTCGAGCAACTGACAAGACAGACCGAGGTACAGAGCCCGATAGCTCTCGAGGGGCTCGTTCGCCCAACGCGCGACGACAGCGTCGAGGGTCGCATCGCCACGCACCCCAATGATGAGCTCGTTCCACGATGGCGGCAGGCGATAGGCCCGAAGCGACAGGGGTGGGTCGTCGAGGCGGCGCAGGCGCTTGCCGCGCACGCTCTCGAGCGCCGCCTCGAGCTCCTTGTCTGGCGTGGCCATGATCGCATCGCGGAGCAGCTCGCAGGTGTCGGGAGCCGCTCCGAAAAGCTCCTCTTCGCAGCTCGCGCCACGCACGAACCGGTAGGTGCCAGCGCGGAAGGCGAAGGCCTCGAGCAGCCGCTTTCGGGCTTGCGCCTGGATCGCATGCACGAGCGTGATGGGGCGCAGGATCCCGAGCCCCACGAGCGCATCGCCCAGCCGACCGTCGTAGCGAGGCAAGACCGCGAGCGCCATGTCGAGCTCCATGCGCAGACACGTGCCCGTGTTGACGAGATACTCGCCTAACAGCTCGTTTCTGTCCGTGGAGGCCACGAAAACGGGACGTCCCTCGACGAAGTAGATCTTCTTGCGGCGCGCGTTGGAGGCGAGGTACAGAAGGCCCGTCTCGCGCTCGGCGACGAGCTTGTGCACGAGCGGAATCAGCGCGGCGCGGCCCAAACGCCCGTCCATGCAGGCTCTCGACACCTCGCGCTCCTGCCACTGCAGGGTGGGGGAGCTCAAAAAGCGCGAGAGCTCGGGGACCTCGCTCGCCCGTTCGAAGGGCGCGCCAGCGCGACTGACCATGGTGTCCGCGTCGACACGGCCGGAGAGGATCAGCTCGACGAGCTGGGAGTAGGACATGGGCCCGAGCTGCCCTATCTCCGTGCGTGCGCGATAGGTTGCAGACTCTGCGACCACGCGCGGCGCGCGCAGCTCGTCGGGTCGCGCGGGCGAGGTCTCGTAGGCGATCAGGTCGTCAGAAAGGTCGAGCTCCAAGGATTGCTCGTCGGGGGCGGGATCGCCGGGTCGCGGCTCGATCAGACCGATACGGATCATCAGCTGCGTCAGACGGCCCGCAGCGTTGGACGCGCCACGGCGCTGGGCGACGTCGTGCAGAATGCGCAAGAAGGCGCCGGCGTCGGGGCGTTGCTGTGGCTCCTTGGTGAAGCCCTGCTCGAGCGCCGCGCGCACGTCCTTCGGAACGTGGCGCTTCGTGCGATCGAGCACCGACAAGTCGACGTCGCGAATGCGCGTCAAGACCTCGATGTCGGTGCCTTTGCCGAACAGGGGCTCGGCGATGAGCATCTCTGCCAAGATCGTGGTCAGCGTGAAGATGTCGCTGCGCCCGTCGAGCGCGCGCCCCAACACCTGCTCCGGCGACATGTACCCGAGCTTGCCGCGGAGCTGCCCGGTCTGCGTGCGAGCCTCGTACGTAGCGGCGCGCGCGATGCCGAAGTCACCGAGCTTGACGTGGCCGTCGCGCGTGAGCAGCAAGTTCGCGGGGCTCACATCGCGATGCACCAGTCTGAGCGGCCTACCCTCGTCGTCGCACAGCGCGTGGGCATAGGAAAGGGCGCGCGCTGCCTCGATGGCGATGTGCAGCGCGATGTCGACCGGCACGGCCTCGTCGCGCATCGCGACGCCGCGCAACAGGTGATTGACGTTCGAGCCGTCGACGAGCTCCATCGCGATGTAGAAGGTGCCCTCCGACTTTCCGAAGTCGAACACCTGCACGACGTTCGCGTGATCGAGCCGGGCCGCGAGCCGCGCCTCGTCGATGAACATGTGGACGAAGTCGGGCTCGACTGCGAACTGCGGCAAGATGCGCTTGAGCGCGACCCGCTTCTCGAAGCCATGGGGCCCCACGCGCTTGGCCACGAACACCTCGGCCATGCCGCCCGCCGCCAAGCGCCGCTCGATGAAATAGGGTTCCTCGGTGCCCTTCAAAATGCTCTTCGCTCGCCCCCTGCCGTAAGCATACGTACGGAGCGGCCCGCATCTCAAGCCCGCCTTTCACGCACAGCGCACACGCCGGATCACCCGTTCCCACACCTTGGGCGAGCCAAGCGCGAGGCATGCGCGGGGCCTCGCGAAATCCGTGCGCAATAGGTACTTTTCAGGCGCGCCTCGTGTGTATGATGAGCGAGGGTTTTCAGGCTGTTCCAGAGGGGAGCTCTCAATTCGCAATGCCCGTGTCCAAGGGATCGTCGCGCCGCTCGCAGCAAGATGAGTACATCGGCAAAGTCGTTGCCGGACGATACCGCCTCGAGACACTGCTCGGCGAAGGCGGGATGGGAGTCGTCTACCGCGCAAGACATGTGCTGATCGATCGCGTCGTTGCGCTGAAGCTGATCAGGCCCGATCTGCGTGGGGAGACGCATCTTCGCGCGTGGATGCTGCGCGAGGCGCGTGCTGCCAATCGCGTCGATCACGCCCACATCGTGGACATCCACGACGTCGGCGAGACCGAAGAGGGCGAGCTCTATC
>CAYNOM010000819.1:0-3248 GCA_964398415.1 uncultured Polyangiales bacterium
TCGAGTGCGGGTTCTTCTTGGCGTAGTCTTTGACCGCCTTGGCCGCGCGACGGTCGGAGTTGCCCTCGCGCAGCACGGGGTTCACGGCACTGCCCTTGACGCGGTCGTACCTCTGCTTGGCGTCGCGCTCGGCATCCGTCTTGGCATCTTCCGGATAGTCGGGGAGCGCGTAGCCCTTCTTCTGCAGCTCGACGACCGCGGCCTTCATCTGCGGCACCGACGCGCTGATGTTCGGCAGCTTGATCACGTTGGCCTCGGGGCGCTGGCACAGCTCACCAAGCTCCGCGAGCGCGTCCGACACGCGCTGATGATCGGGTAGCTTGTCGGCAAAGGCAGCCAGGATTCGCCCCGAGAGCGAGATGTCGCGCGTCTCGACCAAAACGCCTGCGGGTGCCGCGAATGCCTGAATGATCGGCAGAAGCGAGTAGGTCGCGAGCGCGGGAGCTTCGTCGGTCTCGGTGTAAATGATCGTGGGTTTGTCAGTCATCGTCTGCCCATCTCCGGTGGGGCGTGAGTCTAGGGTCTGACGTGGGGGTCGTCGACCGTAGGCTCACTTGCCGAAACGATAGGGGACGTAGGTCACGGTCGCGGGCAGTGCCGCCACGGCAAGAGAAACGATCTGCGTACCCGTGCTCTCGCGGGTCAGCGTGAGTTGCTGAAGGCCCTGCGGCACGTCGGCCGCGCCTGCGACACCAGCCGCGCTCGTCGCGGTAGCGTCGGGCTGGGGGATCTCGTTGGGTGCGAGATAAAAGATGTCGATCGCGGGGTCCTCCTTCACGAACGTGATGCTCACGTCGTCGGCGCCCTCCCCCACGCAGTCGAAGATCTGAAAGAGCAGGACCCCACGCCCTTCGAGGTCGACCTCGGCCTGCGCGAGGAGCGCCAACCCAGACACGTTGTCTTCGCTCAACATCGTCACCGGACGCGGTGCTTGCCAGTCTTCGTTCAACGGCGACTGCAGCTGATACAGGGTGTCGAGCAAGCCGTCTGCCGTGAGCTTGACGAAGCCCTTGAACCCTTGCTGAACGACGACCTCCACCCAGCCATCGTCGCCTAGGGCAAAGGGGCCCACGGGCGCCTCACACGTCGGCAGCTCGCACGCGATGACCGTGACACCACCAGTGACGGGCACCGACGCCGAGCCCTCGCGCCTCGTCACCTGGAGCCTCAACACCACCGGCTCGGCGCTCGGGTTCGCGCGCTCGGGGCGCGAGCCGACGCAGCCCCAGCGAGCCACTTCCTCGCTCTCACACTTGTCGGCCACGCACACGTCGGTCCCCTCACATGGCGCGTCAGGCCCGCATGCGCGTGGCTTTTCCGCGTCGCCGTCGCTCCCGTCCCCCGGGGCGGCGTCGCGCGTCAGCAGGCAGTACTTGTTTGCGCTGCAAAACCTGCCCTCGCCGCAATCGGCGTTCGTATTGCAGTTGTAACGGTCGACGTCCGTGAGAAACGTACAACCAGAGAGCAGGGCTGGAAGGAGGAGCACCCGCATCTCAGAACTCCTTTCGGACGAGGAGCTGAGAGCCTCCGAAGCCCGCGCGCACACGACCCGCGCGATCGTCGCTCTTCTGGTCGAGAAACCAGAAAGTCACGCCCGCGGCCGCAGCGACCAGGGTGAGGCCCCCGAAGACGTCGGTGAGCGCGGCCCTGCGCCGGGCCTTGTCGTTGTAGGAGCTCACCGCGCGTTCGTTGGAATCGCGCTTGTTTGCCTCGGCCTCGAACGAGTTGAACGCGCTGCGTTGAAGGATGGCCGTGATCGTGGTCGCAACCGCCAGTGCGCCCGCGGCAGCAAATCCCCCTAGGGCGAGCTTGTTCTGCCGCGTGCGCCGCTTCTGCTCCTCCGGCAGCGCAGGCGCTGCAGGCGCCACGGGCGCGACCGGCTCGGGCTGCGCCACCGCAACGGCAACGGGTGCGGGCGGCTGCGGCTGCTTCTGAACCACCTCGAGCTCGAAGCTCAGCTTTCGCACATCCCCCCCGGCGACATCGACCACCTCCGACGCCGTAGCCCCATCGTCGCCCCGCACGCTCACGACGTGGCGCCCAATGTTGACCGGGGTCGCTCCGGCCAGCGGCGTGCGACCTATCAGCTTGTCATCCAAGTAAACCTCGACGCCGGCTCGATTGACGCTGACGGAAATCAGCGCGACGCGCTCACTCAGGCGCGCGAGCTTCTGCTCGACCTCCGTACGGCGCTCTAGCGCAATTTCGGCCACGCCCTCCTGCAGGTAGCGCAGAAACGCATCGCGAGCGCCCAGGTAGTCTCCGAGCTCGAGCTCGGTCTGCGCGATGTTGTAGAGCAGCCGGTAGTTCGGCTTGAGCTCGTAGGCTCGCTCGAACTCGATGAGCGCTGCACGGTAGGCCCCCTCCCGAAAGAGCGAAACACCACGCTGAAAGCGCTGGGCGGCCTCCGCCGTGGGGTCGCTTTCGCCCTCGCCCTCCGCGAGTGCACGCGGAGGGCCAGCGAAGCAGAACACCGTCAGAGCGAGAAGGAGCCACATTCTCATCAGTCACGATCCTCACGGCAATGGTGGTGCTGCACCCCGATGTCTTGCTCTCATGCTCTCAGGCCGTCCCTCGTGTCAGCAACTCCCATCTCGCCGCAAGGGCGCCACGCGCGGGCCCATGGGACTCGTGTGAGCGTGGTGGGCGGGCTGGCGGCGCGTGAGAGACAGCGCGCACAAGACCCACAGCCCCACCTGCACACTTACCTGCAAGTGTTCGTAATAAATGACCTTTGAGCGATGGAGCGCGTGACTTCGGGCAGTAACCTATCAACCCCCTGTGGGAACCCCCTAGCCACGCGGTGCTCCATGCACCGGTGAGTAGAACTCGCCAAAAGGCAGCGTACGCAGCCGACAAGCACCACGCTTGTCGCTGTCTTGACCTGAGGACTCCGATGAAAGCCGCAACAAATCTCGGCATCGTCCCAAGCTCGACTCCCACCCAGCTGAACCGCTTTCGGATCATCGACACCCTCGCCCAGGGCGGAATGGCCAACGTGCTGCTGGCCGTGATCCCTGGACCTGCACGCTTTCACAAGGTCGTGGTCGTCAAGACGATCCGCTCCGACATCGGTGCTCGAGGCGACGAATTTGGGCAGATGTTCCTCGATGAGGCTCGGCTCTCGGCGCGCCTCAATCACCAGAACGTGGTGCAGACCTACGAGGTCGGCGAGCACGAAGGCACGTACTTCATCGCCATGGAGTATCTCGAGGGGCAGACGCTGCGACAGGTGCAGCGTCGCTTGA
>CAYNOM010000820.1:0-3246 GCA_964398415.1 uncultured Polyangiales bacterium
CGTCGTCGACTTGCCCGAGCCGGTGGGGCCTGTGACGAGCACGAGGCCACGCTCCGCGTTGGCGATGTCGGCGATGACGGGCGGTAAGCCCAGGTCTTCGAAGGACAGAATCTTGAACGGGATGGCACGGAAGGCGCCTGCGATGGCGCCGCGCTGCAGAAAGATGTTGGCGCGAAAGCGCGCCAGGTTCTTCACGCCGAAGGACAGGTCGAGCTCGTTTCTCTTCTCGAACTGGATCTTCTGCTCTTCCGTCAGCACCGAGTAGCAGAGCTGCTTGGTCTCGATCGGGGAGAGCGGAGGAACCTTGAGCGGTACGAGCGAGCCATCGATGCGTAGCTGAGGCGGCGAGCCTGTGGTGATGTGTAGGTCGGAAGCACCCTTGTCGATCATTGCGCGCAGCAGTTGATGCAGGGTGACGCGCAGCGGCTCGCCGGTCGGTTGCATACTGGCGATGCTACCCGGTCCAGACGAGTGGCCACGCAAAAAACGCCCGCCGCGTCAGAGCTCGACTTTTGTCCAGCGACCGCGGTTCATCCAGTCGCGATTGAGTGCGCGTGTGACCGCGCGCGCAGCCGACCATGCGGTGAGAAACGCGCCTTCGAGCCCGAGCCCCACCACGACTTGATCGTTGCACAACAGCAGCCGCTTGACGCGCGTGCGCACCGGCAGGGCGCAGGTTCCGTGTAGCTGGGTGCGCGAATGGCCGTACACCAGCTGCATGGTGTCCGGCCCGCGACTGAAGGCATCGGGATGCTCGATCTCGGTGCCCTTCTGCGCATCCAAATAGCCACGACCATCGTGGGGCGAATCGAGCAAGAGCAGGTGTTGTCGCAGAAATGGCGAGAGCCGATCTAGGGAGACGAGCACGCGCTCGCGCAAGTCCGAGAAGTAGTCGGGTCGCGCATCTGGCTCGGAGCAGGGCAAGAGGATCTCGGCCGTCATGATCGCACGCCCGTCGCCGAGCCGTTCACTCTGCACGCGCACTGCGTTCGTGCCCTGTGCCGGCGCACGCGGGTCGACGAGCAAGAGCACGTCTCGTGACAAGCCTTCGGGCAGCGCTTGCTCGCGCAGCACGAGGTTGAGCGTGTAGCGAAAGAAGCGCGGCTTCGGCTGGCCGTGCTCCTCGAGCGTGGCGTCGAGCTCGCTGCGGTCGGTGAGCAGGCGTGCCAAGCGCATCACAGGCAGACCACTGAGCACGAAGTGGCAACCCACCTCCTCGTCGCTCGGCGAAAGTCGCACGCTTTCGACCGCGCCGCGACGTACGCTGATGCGGTCGACGCGCTCCGCGACGCGCGCTTCGCCGTTGTGGGTGCGGATGTTTTCCGTGAGCAGCTGAAATAGCCCGCCGTAGCCCTCTGACAGAGCTGCGGCGTGCAACAGGCTACCAAACAGTCGCAGCTGTCGCTGGGCGTTGCCGACGCCGAGGCTCGTGCCGTCCGCGAAGCGCAGCATGGCGAAGACGATCTGGCGCAGCGCGTGCTCGTCGGGCAGCTCGGAGAGCAGCGGGGGGGCCCGCGTCGTCTTTGCCGAAGGGGTGGTGCAGCGCCGCGCGCGCGTGTTCGCGGCGCTCGAAAAAGCCCTGCGGTGGCCACATCAGATCGCGCTCGATCAAGCGATCGATGCTGTGCCAAGCGCGCTCGGTGTTGCGCAGAAAGTCGTCGGCCACGCGTCGCACCGCGGGAAACTCGCGCTCGAGCTCGCGCGCCATCAGCGCCTCGTCTGCGCTGAAGTCCATGCGATGGCGAGGTAGAATCGCCTGAAAAGCAGGGCTCAGCGGCGACAAACGACGACGCATCAGCGGCTTGAGAGCGAGCTCGGAGAACACGCGATGCACGGCGGGAGAATCAGCGCCCGTGAGCGTGAAGGCGCTGCGAGGCAGCCTCACGTCTTCGACCTCGTAGGTCGGCTCGGGCTGTCCCTGCGGCAAGAGCAGCACGCGAAAGCCACGCTTCGAAAGCAGGCTACCTGCGAGGAGGGTGGGTAGGCCCGTGCCGAGCAGCACTGCGTCGTAGAAGTTCTTCGTCACGGTGCGCTGGGGAGCACGGGCGGCCATGCGAGCATGGCGTCGTCACTCGAACAAGGGCCCACGAAGCGCGGCGTGTCACCGAGCTCGAACAAGCCGCGCGCGATGGCGTCGAGCACGCCCGGCAAGAGTCTGTGCTCTGCGCGCTGGATGCGTGCGTGCAGGCTCTCTGCGTCGTCGTCCGGCAAGATGGGTACCGCGGCCTGCGCCAGGATGGGGCCCGTGTCGACGCCCGCATCCACGATGTGCACGGTGCATCCGCTCAGCGACACGCGCGCGCGCACGGCCTGCAGCGGCGCGTCCATGCCGGGAAAGGCGGGCAACAGGGCAGGGTGCACGTTGATGATCCGTCCCGGAAACGCGGCCAGCATGGAGGGCCCCACGATGCGCATGAAGCCCGCGAGCACCACGAGTCGCGGCTCGAAGCTCAGGACGAGATGCGCAAGGGCCTCGTCCCACGCGGCGCGGTCGCGGTAGCCCTTGGGCGACACCACGCGCGTGTCGATGCCGCGCGCCTGAGCGAGCTCGAGGGCCGCGGCGGATTCACGGTCGGACACCACGGCGGTCACGCTCACGCCGCAGCGCCCTGCCTCGACGGCCTCGAGCACCGCCCTCAGGTTGGAGCCTCGCCCAGACGCGAGCACGACCACATTCATCGCGTCACCTCACGCGAGCTGGATGCGCGGCCCGTCCGCGTGCTCGACCGCGTGGCCGACGCGCTGCACCGTCTCGCCGCAGGCTTCGACCGCGCGCATGACGGCATCGGCGTCGTCCGGGGAGACTACGATCACGAGCCCGAGACCCATGTTGAAAGTGCGGTACATCTCCGCGTCGTCGCAGCCTGCATGGCGCTGGATCAGCTCGAAGATGGGTGGACGCGCCCAGCTCGCGCGGTCGAGCACGAGGCCCACGTTCTTCGGCAACACGCGCGGGAGGTTCTCCGGCAAGCCACCGCCCGTGATGTGACACAGGGCGTGCACTTCGCCGGCCCCGAGCGCCGCGAGCGCAGCCTTCACGTAGATGCGTGTCGGTCGCAGGAGCGCTCGGCTGAGCGTCTCGCCGAGCTCGGGCACGTGATCGTGCAGCGCGAGCCCAGCCCGCTCGAGCAGCGCCTTGCGAGCGAGCGAGTAGCCGTTCGAGTGCAGACCCGACGACGAGACACCGAGCACCACGTCTCCGGGGCGTGCCTTGGTGCCGTCGAGGATCTGACTCTTCTCCACCAC
>CAYNOM010000821.1:0-3222 GCA_964398415.1 uncultured Polyangiales bacterium
GTGAACGAGTGCTCGCACGCGCAGCTCACCCAGTGTGCTCTGCAAGCGACCTGCCAGGATAGCGAGGGGTCCTACGACTGCGATTGCCTGCCCGGCTTCACCGGGAATGGCTTCGTGTGCAACGACATCAACGAGTGCAATCAGACCCCGTCACCGTGCCTCAACGGCGGGGGGTGCACGAACTCGGTAGGCGACTACTTGTGTTCGTGCACGACAGACTGGGGCGGTGACAACTGCGAGCGCGACCTTCGTCCATTCAACATGGGCCGCGATGATCCGACGGGTGGATTCGCACGGTCAACGAGTCGTGGCCGTCTCCTGGGAACGCCTATCCAGATTGGTGCCGAGGCGGTGTCCCTGAAGTCTCTGGGCGCTGCTCTGCACGCAACATCAAGCGGCGGCGTCGTGCGCATCGGACTCTACACGGACGCACTGGACGGTGGCGGCGCCCATCGACCCGGGACGCTCATCACCGGATCGTCGACGGCGGACATTCCGCTCAGCCGCAACCAGAAGAGCGCAGCAAGCCGGAGCGACGTCGTACTAACGGCCAACACCGTCTACTGGATTGTCGCGCTCGTCGTCGATGAGAGCAGCATGGAAAACATCGTACTGACCGCATTCGCCGCCACAGCGCAGCTCCCCGCCGGATGGTCTCCGCTCGTTCGCGACGGAAGCTGCAGCGGCTGCTTGAGCCTACCCAGCGCGTTCCCCTCTAGCTCCGCGGTTACGACAGAGGCTCAGCTCGGTCTGTACATCTCCGTCGCGCGGTTCTGATCTTCCTGGGTTCCTGTCGAGACCTGCCACGGCGTGGACGAACCACGGCAATGAAAGGCCCCCCGATCTATGATGAACAGAAAAATAGCTTGTGCCGCCACCCTCGTTGGGCTCACGGCGCCCACGCTGACGGCGTCTGCGGCCCCAATCACCCGATCCACGGACGCTCAGGCAATATGCCTTTCGACCGCGAAAGCCGTGCCCGGGCTCTACGGGATGCCCGACTGGTACAGCGCCGTGAGCACACAAGGGGCTCCGTCGGGCCAGACGCGCGTCGAGTTGGACGACCCGCGATGGGCCAACGGACAGTTGACGTACTTTCTTCTAGACAACCCCTCGGACAATGCAGCCTTTCGCATGCTGGGCTCTCCCGACGGGGGCGAGCTCGCCCTGCAGGTGCAGGTGCGAGCGGATCAGGGAGGCTCGAACGACCAAGACTCGGTCTACTTCGGCATCGCTTCAGACGATGGCCAACAAGCATGGATCCTGCACATACGACCTACGGCGGAAAGCACTGGGCCCCTGCCGCGCGGGGTCGTGACGGATCTGGTCGAGTCGTGGACCCGGGTAAATGGGGTCTGGTCTGCCTTTCCGGCCACAGACGTACCTGCTTGGATCGCCAGAGACACGCAAGGAAAGCCGAAGCTTGCGCTGTGGAATGATCCGAATAATCAGTACTGGAATAGCAGCCAGAATGCCGGCCCTGACAACGCGCGTCGAAATCTCGGCGTCGAGTGGGGCGCCAACGTCGTGCTGAACCTGACGGCTCTGGGGATCGACGCCAAGGTTCAAAGACTCCGCTACGCAGTCACGGTCCGGACCACAGACGCCGATGGTCGTGAGACGGGGCTCTACTCGGTCCCGCACATCGGAGTCGGCGCTTGCGCGGGCGAGTGCGACAAGGTCCCGCGCTCGCACGTGTATGAGCACGCGCAGGACTGGCCGGTCTTGATGCCCTACAACTCTCTCTGTGCCGGCGTGAGCCTGCTCGACTACACGTCGATCGCGGCCACGTCGTATACCCCAGCCACCCTGCCTTCCAACTTCTCGCCTATGATGGTGGGTTCCGTGGTCAAGACGGCGCCCGCGGCAACCAACAGCTGGGTGGTCAACCCCTACTTCCCGGCCAGCGGCCAACTCCCCGATGCCAACGGTGACGGGATTCCAGATGGCTACCCGGTCGGTGCTCCCCCACAGGTGAGCAACACGTTCCGCGCCCGCCTGCGAATTGCAAACTGGGGAAGCGTCGCGACGCGAAACCAGGACGCATGGTACGAGCTCCCCAACGGAGCCTCGCCATTCACGAACCCCGTTCCCCACCAGCGCAACGAGACCTCGCTCGCTTACCAATGTAGCAACTTGGCAGGCGCGAGAAACATCTGCGGGGCGGCCACACAAGGGTTCAGCCCAGATCTACATCAGTGTCTCCTCGCTGAGCTCGAGTTGGCCAACCCCGACATTGACAGCGGCACCGGCGTGCGCATCAGCAACGGGTCGGTATACCGAAACATGTTGTACGGCGATCTGTCAGAGCTCACTGAAACGGCGGAAATCTCGCTCAGGGGCGTGGCGGATCTACTTGGAGATGCGCGCAGTAGCGACGTGTACCTCTACGTGAAGACGCAGAACATGCCGCGTGCAAGCTCTGACCCGATGATCTTGAACTGGCGCGGTCTCAAGGCACTGGCACATCAAGTAGACCGCTCGTTCCTGTCGTATGGGACAGGCTGCAGCGAGCAAGAGGACCGCTGCCTTCAAGTCGATGGAGACACTGGCGCGTGTGGCCGCGCATGCGGGGGTTTCGATGGACGAACCTGCCCTGCAGGTTACCTGGTAGTCGAATCCGAAGAGGAAGCGGAAGCAGACACCTGCTTGTGCGTCGCCAGGCCCGACGATGACGGCGATATTGTGCTCTATTCATCGCACGGACGCGGGGGTTACGAGTGGTGCACCTACGTCGACGAGCCCGCTGGTGGCGGTTACGATCCTCGCACTTCGTCCATGACGCCGGCCCAAAAGTTGAGGTCTGAGTGGCCGACGATCGAGGTTTTCCCCTACTACGACTCAGGGCGCACGACGGTGACTGCCGGTAGAACGCAGCCGGTGCTCGTACCGATGCCGTCGTTTGGTTTGCACGTCAAGCACGAGCCGGACCCCTCCGACCCGAGCGATGACGGCACCTTCTATGGCTTCCTTCACGGCCTGACGGTCCAGAACCCAGACCTTTCTATCGAGCGTCTGGCCGAGGACTACTATCGCATTCGCAATGTGCCAAGCGAGAGCTCGATCTTCGTGGACGTGCGTGTGTCGGCCGAGGAGGAGCCCCACTACGCGCCCTTCGGACACATTGGCGGCTCATCGAGCACTCTCGGTCGCAACCTGGATTCGTTCGTCATTGCAGGCGTATCTATGTTGGAAACAGAGCTCGACCTGCGCAATGTGGAG
>CAYNOM010000822.1:0-3221 GCA_964398415.1 uncultured Polyangiales bacterium
AGCTCGCTCAGCGCGACCCGCATGCTCGGGATGTCCGAAGCCGCTGAGACGAACGGCAGGTCCCGCGCTCGTCTCGAAAAGCCCGACCCATCACAACAACACTTGGAGCTGCAAGTTCACGATCCATGAGGAGAGCGTTGCACGAGAGGTGCGATGGCCGCAGCCCAGCACAGCGCTGCAGCTTCGCCGTGACCAGCGGCTTCGTTTGCCAGCACACAAGGACATTGATGCAATGGCGCGCGACCCCGCGATCTGGTTGGAATTCATACAAGTCCGTGAAGGTACGCACCTCTGGGCACATAGACTCTTGGCTAGCTGGGCGTTCGCGGAGGGCCTGGCCGGTCAAGCCCACCTGCTAGCCGAAAGAGGTTCATGGCATGTTGACCCGTCCCTCTCGTAACCAGCTCAAACCCACGGGAGCAAAGCCCTGGGCCCTCGCGTTTGGCCTCTTGATCGGCGCATGTCAGGGGTCGATGGAGGCCGAGGCTTTGCCGTCAAGCGATGAAGAGGTTGATGGAGGCCTGGAAGACAAGCTGTACTCGTCCGCCGGAAAGAGCGCGATTTGGGATCGGCACGTCCACTACTGCTTCCTTCCTCCCGCCAGCCAATACACGGATGCTTGGAACAAGCGCAAAGTGGATTTCGTGCGAGTCATGGAGGAGACCTGGAACGCTGTCGGATCCGTACAACTGATATCGGACGGCAACTGCCCCGCCAACCCCGATCGGTACGTCGTGACCGTCAAGTATGACGGCCCCGGCTTCGACTGGAGTAGCGCGCAGGTGGGCATGAGATCCGCGATCAACACCAGCGGACCTGACGTCAAAATCGGCCTAGGCTTCTTGACAGGTAAGGTCGGTGGGCACGACGGGAATGTGGCGCACGAGATGGGTCACATCCTGGGCTTCGACCACGAAAAGTATCGGACCAACAGCTGCAACGAAAATGCGGTCGTCAAGGACGATGAGCCGGGGGCCATCTACTGGACCAGCAACGATCCTCAATCGATCATGAACTTCAGCTATTGCGACACTTCGGATGGACTGACCGCGAAAGACAAGGAAGGGCTGCGGAAGGCCTACGCACACCTCACGGGAGGCTCCGATGGATGCCCCAGTGACCCCGCCAAGACGTCGCCTGGGATCTGTGGCTGCGGCGTGCCTGATACAGACACGGATGGCGACCGGACTGCCGATTGCCAAGACGCATGCAAGAGTGACCCAAAGAAGACAGCACCAGGGCAGTGTGGGTGCGGAGTCGTCGAGGGGACTTGCGGGAAGACCTACCAGGGCGAGAGTCCGACAGCCCAGAGCGGCAACGTCGTAGCCACGACCCACTCCGGGTTCACCGGCACGGGTTATATGGACTTTGGTGCGGTCGGGTCCTGGCTGGAGTGGAACAACATCAACGTGGCGACCGCCGGCAACTACACGTTGACGTTCCGATACGCCAACCGCAGCTCGACCGCGCGCGCCTGTGATGTGCTCAGAAACGGCACCACCGTCGGCAGCGTGGCGTTTGCCTCCACCGGAGCATGGACGACCTGGGGCACAGCAACCCTTACGGTTGCGCTGAATGCCGGCAACAACACCCTTCGAGTCGTTGCCCGCTCCAGCACCGGTGGCCCAAACTTGGACAAGATGGATGTGTCGGGCGGTGGGACCCCAGACCTATGTCCGAACGACCCTGCGAAGACCGCGCCGGGCCTCTGCGGCTGCGGCGTGCCAGAGGGGACGTGCGCCCAGGCTCCTACCATCTCCATGTCGAAGTCTACCTACGCGGTGAACGAGAACATCGTGGTGAAATTCGCTGGCGCCGCTGGCAGCAGCACCGATTGGGTGGGGCTGTTCAGCCCCGGAGCGGCTCACGACAACGACCTCGTGTACCGATACACAGGCGGCAAGGTTAGTGGAACGCTGACCTTCGCCGGTCGGCCCGCCGGCAGCTACGAGGCACGGCTGTTCTTCAACGACAGCTACACGTTGAGGGCGAAGGTCGCGTTCACCGTTCGATAGCGGAGAGCGGGACACGCGCGGGCCCGCGAGACGGGACCGCGGAGCGATGCGGGCTCTCAAGCCCTTGGGAGCTCGCGCCGATGGAGCCCACGGCGACGTCCCGCGATGTGCGCTTCACCCCTACCCACTCCCCTGCCGACTGGCCCGATCGCGCCGCCGTGGTACCCCACCTCGATGACCACCCGCGTGACGAAGCATGCAAGCCCTCTGCTGCTCAAGCGTGGGGTGCGCGGCGAGGCCGGGCAGCCGATGGAGATCGTGCTGCACTTGCCCACCGCCCCCGCCCTGACCATGTCGGGCTTCGAGTTCGACTCGGCCTTTCCCGGCGCCGCGGTGCTGGGTGCGGTGCACGAGCTGGTGCAGGCGGCGAACGCCGCGCCCGAAGCGCGCCTCATGGTGTTCGGCCACGCCGACGAAGCCGGCAGCGACGCTTACAACAAGAAGCTCGCGGACCGGCGCGCCAAGACCCTGCTCGCCCTGCTCACTCACGATCTCGCGCTCTTCGACGAGGTGGCGAAGTCCGATGAATGGCGGCTGATCCACTACCAGGCGATCATGCTCGCGCTCGGCATCGTACCGATGAAGGTCGACGACCAGAACGGACCCAAAACCAAGCGTGGGCTCGAGCGCTTTCAGCGCGCCTACAACGCGGGCGAGTATCACCGCACAGGGCACGAGCGCGCCCACGACAAGCTGAAGGTCGACGGCGTCATCGGCCCGCGCACGGAGGCAGCGCTGCGCGACGCGTACCTCGCGCAGGTGCCCGTGAGCCTGCCCAAGGAGCGCTTCCTCGGCCCCAAGTTTGCCGGTTGCAGCGAGTTCAATCGCATCGGCGATCCCAAGAAAGACCGCCGCGCCGTGCTCGCCCTGTATCGCCCCGACTTTCCCACCGAGAGCAAGATCCCCTGCAAGGAAGGCGATGCTGGGGCCTGCAAGCTGTTGAAGAAGACGAAGCACCCCCTGCGCTGCAACTTCTATCGACGCACCTTGGAGGCGGAGCGGTTTCATGTTTCCGGCGGGGTGGGGCTCGATCTTGCGCGAGACCTGGTGTTTGCCCTGCGCATGGACGTGGATCGGGAGCCGGAGCTCGATACAAGCATGGAGCTCGTGCTGGTGGGCGAAACGGGCGACGTCGCGCGACTCAAGGCCGGGCAGCCAGACGTGACCGATGACCTGCAGCGCGGTGTGCGCAGCTATCGCTTCAAG
>CAYNOM010000823.1:0-3220 GCA_964398415.1 uncultured Polyangiales bacterium
GCATGGTCAAAGGTGGCCGCAAGGAATCGGGTGGAAGAGGCAGTGCTGAGGCGATCGAAAAGCGCCGCGTCGCACGCCAACTCAACGCGCTGTTTGGGGCGGGTGGTCACGCCGCTGGCAAGCTCGACGGACGTACCGAAAAGCGCAGGCAGCGCCTGTTGAAAGAGCTCAAAGACGGCAAGAACGGACAGCCACTCAAGCCCATCGAGCTGATCACACACGCCAACGAGCTGCTCGAGCTCGGCGAAACACTCTCGAGCATTCGCAAGAACGGCATCAAGGCCCAGCGCATGGAGCTACCCGACAGCGTCGACAAGGTCGAAGCCGTGCAGCGCGCGCAGGAGGCTTACCAGTTCAACCCCGAGGTGTGGAAGCTGCTCGGCATCGATCTGGACGAGCTGTCCGCCACAGCCGCCAAGAGTGCCGTCCGAAAGCGAAAGAAGCCCGCCTGAGCGCGGCCCGCCGCGGTGAATGGTGGCAAGCCGCACTGCGTTCTGGACAGCGCGCGCGTGAAGCGCTAAATCCGCGGGACATTTCGGCGCCGTAGCCAAGTGGTTAGGCAACGGTTTGCAAAACCGTCACACACCGGTTCGAATCCGGTCGGCGCCTCCAAAAGACCCCATCCAGTGCAGACCCCATCCAGCGCAGCACGGGTGGGGTTTCGCGTTTGAGGCGTATTGGGGTTAGAGGTGGAGCACGAAGGCATGCAGGATCCTGTGGGCCCGGCGGTCCGAGCGCGGGACGCGAGGCGCTTCGCCTCGTCCTTGGGCCTTGTGGCCGGGGGCCTGGGCGCCCTGTGGATCGCCCTTGGCGACTTCGGAGCCACCTGGCTCTGGCTGCCCCTGTGGCGCGATCGCGCGGGCCTTTTGCTACGTCTCGTCGTCACGCTCGTGCCGGTGGGTGCCATGGTGGCGGGTCTCGCTGCAGGGCTCGGGCAGCTCACGGTGTCCGCGCTCTGTGCACGCATCGGCCCACGCGAGCGGTTGTTGTGGCCCCTGCCCTTCGCGGTAGCCTCCGTCTATCCGCTCCACCTGCTCTCGATGGCGCTGATGTCGGGCGGGTCGATGGCGCAGCTCCCGCAACGGAATGTGATCATCTTCGGGCTCACGCTGCTCTTGCCGCTCGGCACCTGGTTCGTTCTCGCGACGACTCGTCTCGCCGCCGAGTGGGTCGTCGCGCGAGGCCATGCGCTTCTCGTCGGCGTATTGCTCCTCGCGGTTTCGTTCCTGCTCGGCAAGGCCAACCAGATCATCCTGCCGAACCTCTATCTCTACCTACACGGCTGCCTCGCGCTCGTCGCCTTCGTGCTCGCAACCCTGGGCGTCTCGGCCTTGGCCAGCTTGCCGCGCGCAGGCCAGCTGCGCGCCTTCGCCGCGCGTCCCTACGGCGGGCTTGCGCTGTGCGCCGCCCTCGTCGCGGCCCTGCTCGTCAACGCGCTCACGCTCGGTGCAAACCTCAACGTGCGCGTCGCCCTGTTCGACGCCCGTTCGCCCACGAGTCGTGCGCTCTTGATGGCGCTCGACCCCGTGCTCGCCACGATCGAGGGACGACAGCGAGGCGCTCGGGGCGAAGGAGGCCTCGTGCGCGCTGCCGTCGACACCACGGGCCTTCCCACCCAAGAGGGCTCCCACATCTTGCTCGTGACGATCGATGCGCTGCGCGCCGATCATCTGGGCGCCTACGGCTACGCGCGCCCCGTGTCCCCAGGCATCGACGCGCTCGCGAAGAGCTCGGTCGTGTTCGAGCGGACCTACGCCCAGGCGCCGCACTCGAGCTACTCGCTGAGCTCGCTGATGACGTCAGAGTATCTGCACGAGGTCGTCGATCTCGACAGGCCACTGCCCACGGCCACGCTCCCGACCACGCTCGAAGCCGCTGGCTATCACACCGCGGCGTTCTTCACCGACGGCATCTTTCACACCGAGGGCGCTCGCCTGAAGGTCTATCGCGACGACGCCTTCGGCTTCGATCTGTTCGATCACGCCAACCGCGAATCGGAACAACAGACCGACCGCGTGCTGCAGGAAGCCGACCGCATCAAGAAAAACGGTGAGCCCAAGAGCCTTCTGTGGGTGCACTACTTCGACGTCCACGAGCCCTACCAGGAGACCACCTTCGGCAAGGGCGAGATGGACCGCTACGACAGCGAAATCCTCCACGTCGATCGGGAGCTCACGCGCCTCATCGCCGGGCTCGAGGAGCGCTTCGAGCGCGAGATCATCATCGCCATCAGTGCCGATCACGGTGAGGAATTCCGCGAGCACGGCGGCGTCTATCACGGCTCGTCACTCTACGAAGAACAGGTGCGTGTACCGTTCATTCTGCGCGCCTCGGCACTGGCCGAAAAGCGCGTCGACAAACCGGTCGAGGTGATCGACATCGCCCCCACCCTGCTCGGTCTCGTCGGCGTGCCCCCCGCTCCGACCATGCGCGGACGCGACCTTCGCGCGTTGGTCGTCGGTCGTATGACCGACCCGGGCCCCGTGTTCTCTGCCGTGCTGACGAAGCGCATGGCGGTCCGCTACCCCTACAAGATCGTCGCCGATCTGCGCTTTGGTCTCTACGAGCTGTACGACCTGAGCCGCGATCCCAAGGAGCGCAACAACCTCGCGAGCCGTGAGGCCGCGAAGCTGAGCGAGATGCGCGGCTACATCTACGCCTGGCTCGACTCTCTCGAGGCGCCACCCGGTGCGCTCGAGGTCGAGGACACCGGGCCCTACGCGAAGGAGCTACGCTGGGGACGCCTCGGCGATCGACGTGCGGTCGAGCCCATGTCGCGCCTGTTGCTGGATCAGAAGGCCGACACCGCCCTACGCATCGAGGCCGGACAGATCCTCACGAAGCTCGCTGACCCTGCCTCGGCACCCGCCCTGGCGAAGGGGCTTCGCACCCGGCCGAAAGAGGTCGCCACAGAGGCCGCCATCGCCCTCGGACGCATGCAAGACACACGCGCGCGCGAGCCGCTCAGCGCGCTCGTCCACGTCGAAGACCCCTACGTGCGCGCACGTGCTGCGGTGTCGCTCGGTCGCCTGCGCGACAGGCGTGCGGTGCCCGCGCTGATCGACGCGCTGTGGGTCGCACCCAGTCAGTACGAGCGCGAAGAAGCCGTGCGCTGGCTGGGGCGCCTGCGCGACAGGCGTGCGGTGGAGCCCCTGATCAGCCTCATCCCCGAGTTCTCCCTGCGCTACCTGGTGCCGGTGGCGCTCGGCATGATCGGCGA
>CAYNOM010000824.1:0-3216 GCA_964398415.1 uncultured Polyangiales bacterium
GAACATGGTTGCACCGCGCCCACGAGCGAGCCTTCAGAAGCCGTCGTGCCGGCTCGGTAGTACAGCTCGGACGCCCGGACCGCAACGAGGCTTGTGGCGTCGCGCTGCAAACAGCCAACGGCCACGTCCACCTCCACGTCGCCTTGGGCGTCGAAGTCGAGCGGTCCGGAAGCGCCCATGAGCGCGACGGGCGACCGCACGCTGAGGCGGGCTGTCACGTCCGCGAGCTGGAAGGGGCCGACGGCGACCTGGTCTCCGAGGTCGAGGTATGTCGGGATGGCCGCCGCGAGCTCGCGCCCGCTTAGGATGTTGTCGCCCCCGCGCTGGCCGAGTCCCGGGATGGCAGCAAGCCCTATGATGTACACGGCGTCGTAGGCCTTCGCCGCCTCGAACGCATCTGGGGTGTCCGCCACGGCGGACTCCAGGCGTCGCCGAAATGCTTGAAAGACGGGTGAGCGTGTGTTGTCGGGGTACGTCACACGAACGCGCGAAAGCAGCGAATCGGGTGACTCGGCGATGCGCTCCAGAAACGCCGCGGTGGAGACTGCCGAACTGACCAGGTAGGTGGGCCTTACTTGGGAGCTCGGCCACGCGGCTTCGATGGCCGCGAGTAGGGCTGCCTGTTCGGCGCCGCCCAACATCAGCACCACCGCGGGACGAGCGGTCGCGACCGAGGCGGCTTGGCGCTCCAGGTCTGCCTCACTTGGCTCCTCGCCCAGCGTGAGCTCTACGTACTCTCCGCTCTCCTTGCTCTGTGCCAGAGTGTTTCCGTTCAGGGATAGCGACGACTCGACGCCCAGGGTGACGCCCTGCCCATGGTCATCTTCGGTCGAGACGGAGACGATCCGCGCGCCGTCCGTGGCGAGCGCGTTGGTGACGAGGCCGATGACCTTGCCTTCGAGGGCATCCGAAGGCGCGGTGCGAAACACGAGCCCGTCGTCGCTCAGGCTGGAGACCGAGGCGCTGCTGACCGCTGGCGAAAGGAGCAGCGTCGCCGCGGGAATGGTGACCTCCGTTGCGACCTCGAGCAGCCGAGCGCGCGAAGTCGGTCCGATGATCGCGGGCACGCGCAGCTCGCTGGTCAGGTGCCTGGCCGCCCTGAGCGCCTGCGTCTGCTCGGCACACATCACGAGCACGAGCGCCCGCGGCGGCCTGCCTGGCCCAACCGGTAAGCCCGCGATGGCCTCGCGAAAATCATTGATGGCGAGCTCGGCTCCTGCGATCGCGTCCGCGCTGGTCGCAGCCGTGGTATCGACGAGCATCCCGATGAGCAGCGGGTTGTCGCTTCGGACGTTGCCCAACACCACGGAGCAGTCTTCTGATGTCAGCGTCACGCAGCGCCGGCCTTGCCGGCCCAGGCAGACTGAGTGTTCACCCTCGCGTGCGATACACTCCGCTGTGCTCGTGCACTCATCGCGGGGCTCGGCGGCGTCTGCGTCGGCGGGTGCGATGCAAAGCCCTCGCGAGCAAAGCGTACCGGCAAACGCGAGCCCCTTGGCTCTGCACTCACGGTCGCTCACACACTGCTCCGGGCTCGCGAGCAGGGAGCATGCGGCGAGCGGCAGAGCCAGCCAGCACGGCGCCGCGAGGCTCGTCACTCGCATGAAAACGTGCCCTCGAGCGTGTTGGTGGCGGCACGGAAGATCTGTCCGGCGAAGACCGGAGAAATTTCCTGAGTCTCCTCGTTGCGCACGAGGCAGCCGATCGAGCCATCCGCGGTCACATCGCCATGCTCGTCGAAGTCGAGCGGCCCCGAGGCGCCCTCCAAGTCGACGTCCTCGTCCGACTGCAGGAGCTCGATGGCTCGTTCGATGTGCTCGGGAAGGACATCGACCGTCTCACCCGATCCCACGAGTCGGCGCATGCCGTCGCTGATGGCAGAACCAGTGAGGGGGGCGTCTCCCGCAGCGACGATGCCGTAGGCGAGCGCGTAGACCGCGTCGTAAACCACGGAGGCGCCCTTGAGCAAGGGGGAGTCGCCGAATGCCCTCGCGATGCGTGCAGTGTACTGCTGGTAGAGGCGTCTCTCTGGATCGAAGAAGTTTGCGATACGAATGCGCGTGCGCAACGAACTGGGCCGCGAGCCCACGAATGCCAGGGCCTCGGGCGCGGCGCCCCCCGCATCCGCCGCGTAATAGGGCGGGGCCTTGCCGTCCGAGGGCCACGCCTGCTCGATGGCCCGCAGGGGGCGGATATCGTAGGCAGCGAGCATCACCACGATGTCGGGGGTGAAGTCGACCACGACCCTCTCCGCAAGGTCGCGCTCGAAGTCCTCCGCGCTGGGATCGTACGAGACCGAGAGAAACTGACCATCCTGCTCGTTCTGATCGGCGGTTCGTCCGCCGTTGAAGCGCAAGAGCTCCGTGGTGGCGGCGCCGAGCGCGATGCCGTAAGCGTTGCGTGGGGCCACCAGCGCGACCTTGATCTTCTCGAGCGAACGTTCGGAGCGGACGGTCGCTTCCTCGTCGCTGACGATGGCGGCAAACATCGGTGCGCCCAGGCTGGTTCTGGGGGCCGTGCGAAAGACCAGGTCATCGTCCGCGAGGTCTGTGAGCAAGTCGCTTTGGGCGAAGGGCGTGATGACGAGCACTCCTCTGGGGATGGCCACGCTCTGAGCGACGCTGATGGTGTCCGAGCTCGACGCCGGGCCCACGATCGCGGGAACGCCAACCGTCTCGACCAGGTGACGGGCGGCCGGTAGGGGGTCTCCGTTGAACTCGAAGCCGCAGCCGATCAGCACGAAGGCGCGTGCTTCATCCCGCCCTGCGAGCGGCAAGCCGCCCACCGTGCGCGTGAAGTCCTCGCGCACGAGATCAGCCGCACCCACGAACTGGCCCATCCCACCCGCGGGCGAGAGGACGCCTACGAACACAGCGTCGTCGCGTGTGTCATCGCCGCGCACGACCTTGCATTCGGGCGAGAGCAGGCTCACGCACGTTCTCTCGGGGCGACGGCAGATCCAGTGATCATCGTGCTGCTCCACGCAGTCTTGGTGCGTGGAGCACTGCCCATCGGTCCCAGCATCTACGGAGGACAATGGGCTCTCCGAGCCACACGCCAAGATCGAGGCCAGGGCCACGCCCCGCCCAAGCTGCCTCGCGATGATTCCTTTCAGCGAGTCAAAGGCCATGACGTTCCCTGTCCTTGCGATGTGGTCGAGCACGTCAGGCCGCGGAATCGGCGGTCTCATGCGCCGTGGCCCACCTGATCGGATAT
>CAYNOM010000825.1:0-3201 GCA_964398415.1 uncultured Polyangiales bacterium
CAGGAGAACGCCGCCGAGGCCCTCAAGGCCCAGATCGACCGCGCTCAGGAGGCCGCCCGCATCGCCGCGTTCGACTCATGGCTCACCGCCCGCACGGAAGCCGCCAACGTCGAAGTGCTCGCCAAATAGCGGGCGCGATTTCCCGCCCCGCTTCCCTCATCCCCAGCGGATCAGCCCCATGATGGCCGAGGCCGCGTAGAAGAACTGCAGCGCCAGGAAGGCCCAGCGGCGGTCGATCAGGCCTCGGGGTAGCCGAGACTGCGCAACACGTCGGCGATCGAGAGGACCCGCTCGGCGCGCAGTGCTGGCTGGCGCGGCGGTGGCGGCAACACCTGCCAGACGCCATCGCTGCCTCCGTCTCGCCAAGGTCTGAAGTCGGCAAGCCCGGCGTCGAGCAGCCGGTGCAGTGCGGTGTCGACATCGTGCCTGCTCATGCCAAGCGCCGCGGCCATGCGGTTGCGTCCGAAGTAGGATGCGCCCCGACGATCAGCAGCGATCGCGAGCAGGCTCAGCACGGCCGTGGCAGCGGGGCCGATTTCCGCAAACCACCCCTCGTGAAGCAACTCGGCTGGCAACCAGCCGAAAGCTCCTGTTGGACGTCTTGCGAGGCTGGGTCGCGGTGGGATTGGTGGGGGTCGCGAGTTCACCGGGCACCTCGGTCTCGCGCCTTGGCTGCGCGCTCCTTGGCCTTCTGATCGGCCCTCTCCGCGGCCTCCTTCTTGCGGTAGGAATCCCCGGCGATCTTGACGATCTCGGCGCGGTGCACGAGGCGGTCGACCAGCGCGGTGACACATGCGGCGCCGGCGAAGACCTGAGTCCACTCCGAGAAGACCTTGTTGCTGGTAAGCACCGTGGAGCGCTGCTGGTGCCGCCGACTGATGACCTCGAAGAGCAGGTCGCCGTACCGGCCGTCGTACGACAGATAGCCGACCTCGTCGAGGACCAGGAGCCGCGGACTGCTGTAGCGACGCAATCGCCGCGCCAGGGCCACCGAGGAATCTTGCGCAGCAAGATCGTTGAGCATCTCGCTGGCCGTGACCCGCAGCACGGTGTGCCCTTGTTGCAACGCCTGGTAGCCGAGATTCTGAGCGATCATGGTCTTGCCGACGCCGCTGGGCCCGAGCAAGACCACATTGGTCGCATCGTCGAGGAAGGCGAGCTGCAGAAGATCGTCGATCTGTTCGCGATCGACCTGCTGCGGCCAAGTCCAGTCGAAGTCGACCATGGACTTGAAGGCGCCCAGCTTCGCAGCCTGGATGCGGCGCTCCAGACTGCGCCGACTCCGCTCATCCTCCTCGACACCCAGATAGTCCCGCACCCAGGGCTGCCTGCTGAGCGCATCCCAGTTGGCCAGCAGACCCCACAGCTTGAGCCGACGAGCGCGCTCCTGCAGTTCTGCATCATCGTGCCTCGCCATCGCTCACCTCCGTGCTCGACTCGCCGATCCGGTCGTAACTACTCAGGTCGTGGGGTCGCACCACCGCATTGCGCACACGATCGTCGTCGGGAAGTTCGACGGGAGTTGTCGGAGGCAAGCCTGCGGCATGACGCTGCTGCTCGAGGATCTGGCGCACCGCGTGGTGATGGCAGACGCCCTTGGCGAGGGCCATGCCGATGGCCTGCTCAAGAGCCATCGCCCCAAAGCTGCGAAGCAGTGCAACGAAATGCTGCGTCGCGCGACCGAGGTTGGCTCCATTCTCTGCCAGCTTCACGAAGATCTGCTGGCTGCTCGGTGCCGACTGCGCGAGCAGGTCGAGTGCCCGGTGCTTGCGTGCTTCTCCCTTGCTCTTGCGCAGCTCGCTGATGTGCGCCTCGACGGTGATCGTCAGGTTGCGATCGAAGCTGCGAGCATGGTCGGCGACGACCACCCCGGACTCGATCACGCGCACCCGCTGAAGTGTGGCTCGCACTTCGACCAGACGACGAGACAGCGCATGCGGCACCGAGTAGTCATTGCTCTCGAATCGCACGTAGGGCATCTTGCCGACCCTCGCGGCGGTGACCTCCTCGGTGACGTACTCGTTGTCCGGCAGCTTCAGCAAGCGCGGCTGTTCGTCGATGAAGGCGTCGGCAACGGTCTTCACTCGATCGTCGGGCCATGGCCGTTCGCTGGCTTCGCCGCGACACCACGCATCGGCTTGCGCGTTCAGATCGTCCAGATCACGCCACTGCCGAGCGGGCCAAAACGACGAGCGCACGTAGCGGATCGCACGTTCGACGCGGCCCTTCTCGTTGCCGCGGGCCACGGCCGTCGGCCGGATCTCGAAGTGGTAGTGCTTGGCGAAGGCGATCAACTTCGGGTTGAAGAGAATCGCGTCGCCGCGGCGGTCCAGCACCGCGCTCTTGAGGTTGTCGTACAACAAGACCCGCGGCAGACCATCGAAGGCTTCGAATGCCGCCACGTGGCCACGCAGGAAGTTCTCGAGACGCTGACCGAGATAGAAGCGCAAGAAGATCCGCCGCGAGTACGACAGCACGCACACGAAAGCCAGCAAGGCACGATCCGCACGACCGATCCGGATGGTCCCGAAGTGCCCCCAATCGACCTGCCCCTGTTCACCAGGCAGCGCGGTCATCTTCAGGTACGCCTCGACCACACGCGGCGGCCGGTGGCGGGCGACCATGTGGCGAAAGTGGTCGCCGCTGCCGCGGTAGCCGCGATCGCGACACATCTGGTAGAGCCGGCTCGCCGGCAAACCTGGGTACCGGCGCAACGACTCCAGGATGAAGGGCAAGTACGTGTCTATCCGCGCCGACCGCTGTCGTCGCGCCGGTGGAACACCGTCCGACGTGATCACGCGAGTGACCACGTCGTGGTGCACGTGCAACTGCTCAGCGATCGTGCCGACCGGCCAATTCTCCACGTGGTGCAGACGGAGGATCTCCGCCTCGATCTCCCCTCGGATCACCATGCGCACCTCCCGCCGCGGTCATGGCCAGCGGCGTGGCGCACCCCGACGTCGCAGAAACCCGTTCCGCGCATACGCACTGCACGGCTGACCGCAGAAGCTGCAGTTTGCAGCGGAATCGAAACGCGCCCGAGCGGACGCCCGAAGATGCCTGTCGTGTTCATGGTGGCGAGGTGGTTGCCTCGTCACCCGTTCAACAGGAGCCACGGGACTTGGTGGAGATGGATGCGTTACGAAAACTGCTCCACACCGGCGCCGATCACGAAACCGCCGCTGCCTGGCAGCGTTGTTC
>CAYNOM010000826.1:0-3185 GCA_964398415.1 uncultured Polyangiales bacterium
CACCCCGGCTTCGGCTCGGGTGCCGTTTTCACACGGAGAGCGGCTCGGTGCGCGCGCGTCTCGTCGAGACCCTGACGTGGATGCGCACCCTGCACGGAACCGCGCCTGAGTCGCGCCCCGCATCACCCCAACTGGCGATGGCGTACGCGGCCGACATGAAATATACGCATTTTCGCGTTCGATTTCCCCGGCCCAGGGAAGGCGCGACGCGACTCGCAGAAGAACCCGCCCCCTCATGCAAGCCCGGCTTGCGTGCGCTCCCGCATTGGTTGCCGGGGGCGCGCGAATGCGGAGCCTTGCCCCGGAGAAGCTCCCATGACGCGATCCCTGCACGCTCCTGTCGACCGGCCTCAACCCTGGCACCGAGCGATGCCCCTCGCTGCGGCGCTCCTTCTCGGTGCATCGGCTCCAGCAGCGGTCGAAGCCCAGTCCACGACACCTTACGAGCTTCGCATCCACACCTGCGCGTCGCCGAGCTACGCCAAGACAGATGACCCCGCGTACCTCACGCTGCAGGCGGGGGGGCGCCTGGTCAAGATGGCCCTCGACGACACGCGCAAGAACGACCGCGAGCTCAACCAAACCGACTCCTACAAGTTCGCGTGGCCGACCGAGATCGGCGGCCCGTCGCAGCTCGAGCAGATCAAGATCGAGCTCGAAGGCAGCGACGGTTGGTGCTTCGACAGCGTTGAGCTTCGCTACTCAAACCAGCGCTTGTGGCAGTGGACGAGCAGTCAGAACAACGCCGGACGCAGCATGGTCGGGCAGTGGCCCACACGTGGCGCGATCTGGCTCGACGATACGATTGATGCGGGCCTGGCAGCGGGTTCCTTCGTGCGCTTCACGGATCTCTCGGTGAGTGTCTACGCCGACGAGGATGCGGCCAGGGCCTGGTACGAACTCATGTACGTGGGGACCTGTAGCGCGACGACCAGTCTGACAGCCGGTACGAGCGCTGCGGTCGACGTGACCGTGATGCACAACGGAGTCGGTGACATCCTCACGTTCCCGGCCGGGACCTTCGCCCAGACGTCTTCGAATGGGACACGGTACGTCGAGACTTTTGGCACGCGTGTCCTCGAGTTCAGCTACCTGCAGTTCATCGACTGGATCTCCGTCACCAAGCACGGCGGTGACGATTGGTGCATGGAAACGACCGGCTACCTCACGGCCTCGGATCTGGCGCAAGCGGGCTCGCTGGACAGCGCGTGGTATCGGGAGTGGATGTCACCGAGCCATCGGTTTGGTGCGGGCACGCAGAGCACTCGGTTTGATGTCCGCAAGGCAGTACGAACCGCCTGTTTCCCATTTTGCTGGATGGGCGCATGCGCCAAGTGTCAGTTTCGCTATCAGGGCCTCCCGCTCAAGAAGGGCGACTTCAACGCCAACCTCGCGAGCTGCGCCGAGAAGACCGAGTCCTGCAATGGCGAAGACGACAACTGCAACGGCCTCATCGACGAGGGCTTGCCGCGACGGAACTACTACCGCGACGCCGACGATGACGGCTACGGAACAAGCCTCGTGCGCAACGATTGTCGCACCCCCGGCGGGTACGTGACCCGCAGCGGTGACTGTAACGACGCGTCCGCTGCGATCAACCCTGGGACCATGGAGACGTGCAACGGCGTCGACGACAACTGCAACGGCGCAGTCGACGAGGGTGTGGTCAACGCCTGCGGGCAGTGCGGTGCGGTGCCTGCCGAGCTGTGCAACGGGGTCGACGACGACTGCGACGGCGTGATCGACGACGGCTTCTCGAATGTCCCCGAGACGTGCAATGGCGTGGACGACAACTGCAATGGCGCGGTCGACGAGAACGCCGTCGACGTCAACGCCTGCGGCTTCTGCGGCGAGCTGCCGGTCGAGGTCTGCAACGGACTCGACGACAACTGCAACGGCCTCGTGGACGACGCTGCCACGGACGTCAACTCATGCGGCGTGTGTGGACCGCAGCCGACCGAGCGCTGCAACCTGCGCGACGATGATTGCGACGGGCAGGTGGACGAGGACATCTCGCTCCCGACCTACTGCGGCCTCGGCGTGTGCTGGCGCACGGGCGCGGTCGTATGCGTGGAAGGTGCGGAGCGCGATATCTGCACACCGGGTCAGCCGACCGGCGACGACGCGGACTGTAATGGCGTGGACGACGACTGCGACGGCGAGATCGACGAGCACTTCACGCCGGACATCGTTGAGTGCTTGGGCGAATGCGGGATCGCTTTCCTCGAGTGCCGCAATGGGGTCGTGGTCAACCCATGTGAGGCCTGCGAAGGCTGATTCACCCCGGGCGAGCTCGGCCTTGCACCTGAGACCGCCCTCCTCACTACGCCGCCGGAGCGAAGCGAGCGGCACGCAACCACGTGTCCTGCGCAGTACTTGAGGTTCACGACATGACGACGATTCCTGGGCAATCACGTACGATCAAGCTGGCGGTGGCGCTCGCCTTCCTTGGCCTCTCGGCCTGCGATGGGGCGGGGATCGATGACTCCGAGCCGCCTCCCAGCCCAGAGCTAGGCGGCTTTGCGGCGCGCCTCCTCGCCCACCGCTCGGTGGACGTCGACGTCTACGAGGTGCCTGGCGAGGTCGAGAGCGCCGAAGCACAGAAGGTTGGGCTGTTCGCCGATCACGGCCTGGTGCGGGCGCTGAGTGACGCGTGCGACGACTCCGAGGTCGCCATCGCCAAGGGTCGCAGCGACTGCGGGACGTCGACGGCGGTGCTCGTCCGCAGCCTGTGCATGGGACACTGGGCGCAGACGATCGCCGAGACCCTGAGCCCCGTGCACATGGGCAAGATCGGGCCCACGAGCCACTTCGTCACGACTGGGTCTGAGCGACCGCGGGGCCCCGCGTACCAAGGCATCGCGGACAGCGTGCCGCTCTCCATCGCTTACACGGTGCATCCTCCGAGTCCCTCGGATCGGGCCACTTGGAGCCTGTTGGCCACGGCGATGTATGCGCGTGCGGTCAACGAGGGCCAGAAGGCTTTGCCCTTCGACTGCACGACGAACGAGGACACGAAGGCGTACCTCGCGACGCAGCTTGCCGACGCAGTGAGCTCACTCGACGAGTCGATGAACAGCACCTTGAGTCGGCTCGCTGCCGCGACGGCGCTGCGCCGGGGTCGCGCCGCCAACGCTTCGGAAGCGCTCCAGCATGAGTGGCGCGGCGCCACCGACTCTCGGCTC
>CAYNOM010000827.1:0-3174 GCA_964398415.1 uncultured Polyangiales bacterium
AGCGTCGCACGTTCATCGATTGCGCCATGGGGTGCCGCAAGGTTGAAGCACAACGAACTGTCGTGCACTGCGGTTACCCTCGGTTCTCGCGCGGGAAGCGGCCAAGGCGAGCTGCGAGGCAGACCCGCGGTCTACGTCGGGTCGTTCGGGCTGGCCTTGCGCGAAGGAGCGGCGTGAGCTCGTTCGGTTACACGGCCCGAGTCTGGCCGCTGCCAGCAAACGGCGTGGTATCCCAAGACACGACCGACTCCAAACACGAGCTTTCTCGGACTTGTTCGCGAGCCTGGATTGCACGCCCAAGGATTGCGCCATGTTTCCCTTCCGTGACCGATCCCGAACCGCCTGCCCCGCTCGCCGGCTTTTTCCGAGCACTCGCGACGTCGAGCGTGCTGCCTGGGTCGGGGTGAGAGGGGGTGAAAAGCGCGTCGCTGCCGATGGCAGAAGCGCGGCCCCATTCTAAGCTCGCTGCGATGCACGCGCGGCTGAAGCAAAGCGGCGACGCCAATGCGAGAACCCTCCTGTGGCTGCGTAAGTGGCGTGATGTGGGCCATGCCGCACACGCTCTCATCGCGCTGCTTCTCACTTGGTGTGGGGCTTCGATGGCGAACGCGCAGGTCGCGAGTGTCCCGGCCTGGGTGCAAGCCGTCGATGCCCCCAAGCCCAACCAAGCGCCCGCGGAGGAGACGGAGTGGCTTCTGCTCGATGAGCAGCTGCGCGTGGACGTCTCGAGCACGGATCTATACCGCCACATCGCCTACGTGGTGCATACGACCGCGGGGGTTCAGAGCGACGGGGAAATTAGCGTCGGACGCGCCTCCGATGCCACGATCACCTGGCACTACGTTCGGAGAGTACGCGACGGAGCAACGACTGATCTCCTGACAACCCTGAAGCTCAAGACCATCCAACCGGAGGCGGGCCTCGGAGAGGGGATCTACGATGGCTCGCGGCGCGAGGTGTTCTTTCTCGAAGATCTGCGCGTCGGCGACAGAATCGAATACGCGTACACATTGCGCGAGAGCAACGCGGTGCTCGACATGCGCCACAGCTCGCGCCACTTCCTGGGTCGCGGCTATCCCATCCGGCGCGTCGCGTTTCACGCGTCCTGGCCGGCGCAAAGGCCCGTGGCGGTGCGAGCCCATGGGACCTCCATCGAGCGCCTGGGAGACGGCTCGATCCGCGTGATGCGCGAGGACGTGCCCGGGTACGAGAGCGCGGCGCACGAGCCGGCGTGGTTCGAAGCCACACCATGGCTCGAGCTGAGCGAGTTCAGCAGCTGGGCGGACGTCGTGGCATGGGCCCTTGCGCGCTACCAGTTTGCACGGTCTTCTGAGCTTGGCGCCATGGCTGCCGCCTTTGTGGGGGACACCCTCGAGGAGCGCGCAGCGCAGGCCGTTCGCTTCGTGCAAGATGAGGTGCGCTACCTTGGGATCGAAGAGGGAGTGCGCGCGCTCGAACCGCATCCACCGAACGAAGTGCTCGCCCGACGCTTCGGCGACTGCAAGGACAAGGCCGTCTTGCTCGTCGCACTGCTTCGCGAACTCGGCGTCCGGGCCGAACCCGCGCTTGTGAACACGCGCTGGGAGCGTGGGGTCGCAGATGCCCTGCCTTCTCCCCTCGCATTCGACCACGTCGTCGTGCAACTCGAACTGGACGGGCACGAGATCTACGTCGACGCCACGGCGAGCTTCGAGCGCGGCCCGCTGCGCGAAGCACCGAGCTTACGCTATGGGCGCGCGCTGCTGCTCAGGGCTGGCGAGGCTGAGCTTCGCGAACTGCCCGTGCGCATGCCGCGCGAGCCGACCATCGATGTGCGCGAGCGCTTCGCGTTGTCAGGGGCCGGATCGGCAACTCTGCACGTGTTTACGACCTACCGCGGTAGCGACGCCAACTCCCTGCGCAGGCGCGTCGCTCACTCGAAGCGCGAAGACCTTCAGCAGCGCTACCTCGACTTCTACCGCAAGGAGTACGGCGAGCTGAGTGTGCGCGCGCCACTCGAAGTCATGGACGATCCAGCCCGAAATCAGATCGTGGTATCCGAGCACTACACGATCAGGGAGTTCTGGCAGGAGGACGAGCAGACCGTACGCGCCTGGTCGCTCGTGGAGCACTTGCTGTTGCCCGACGCGGAGCGGGCCGCGCGCCCGTTCGCGACGCCGCACCCTGTGTACACGCGCCATTTGATCGAGCTCTACGCGACGAATGGGTGGCGCACGAGTCCGGAGGAAGAAGTGGTCGACTCGGAGGCGTTCCACTATAGCTTCCGCTCGCGCCAAGAAGGACGCACCGAGCTGATCGAGCACCAGCTGTTGTCCAAGGCAGACCACATCCCCCCAACTCGCCTCAACGCGTACGAGCGCGACGCGAAGAGCGCTCTCGATCGCCTGTACAGCAGCTACGTCACGGGAGAGAAGGTCGAAGTCAGCGGCGAAGAGGTGTGGGGGGTGCTCGCATGCCTCGCCGTGCTCGGGCTGATCTGGGCGCTCGTCGTGGCCGTGCGCAGGCTCGTGCGCGGCGCTCGAAAGCGGCGTTTCCGACGCTCCCGCCGTTTCGTTTCCGGAGAAGCCGCGGAGGTGGCGATCCCGATCTCTCGCGCGGAGGATGCGCATGCGATCCTGGAGCGCATCACCTGTTGCGGCGAACCGCTCTTTGTCGGTGCACCTGTGTCCACGGCGCTCCGCTACGCCGATCGCGAGCTGTCCGTGTACCGGAATGCTTGCGGAAAGTGTCGTCGCTCTCACGTGCGCTACTTCGCGGATCAACCCTAAGGGAAGCGGGCGCCTACGTCACATCGCCGAGCTCTGACGGGGCGAGGAGCCGCGTAAGATCGATGGCTGGTGACTGGTCGTTCCTCGAGCGACGTCTCACCACACGCTCAGCACCACAGCCGCGTTGTAGAGCGCGTGGCATGCCACCGCGGGCCACAAGCTGCCTGTGCCGATGCGCGCCCGGCCGCAGACGTAGCCGAGCAGGCCGTGATGCACCACGGTCTGGGGCGACCGGTGCAAGATTGCGAACAAGAGCGCGGTCACCACCACCGCAGCGTGCACAGGAAAGATCGCGAGCAGACACTCGAGGATGACCCCGCGAACGGCTCATTCGCCAACACCCCCCCGCCCAGGTCGACGCGCGCACGGCAATCACCACCCCCAAGCAATCCGCGCAAGCGGCGCC
>CAYNOM010000828.1:0-2192 GCA_964398415.1 uncultured Polyangiales bacterium
TCGACGAGCTGTGCATACGGCTGCTGAGTCTGGATGTGTCCGCTCGACCAAACGGCTATGAGGTGGCTGCTGCGCTGGTACCATCGGGTCTCAGTGTTGATCTTTGCCAGGGACGGCGCATGCCGCTCGAAACGTTTGCGGGCCGCGAGTCTGAGCTGCAGTCGTTGGCGCAAGCCTTTCGCGACGCGCGAGCGGGTGAACTGAGCGTCATCGTGGTCGAAGGCGAGAGCGGAGTTGGTAAGAGCGCACTCGTCGAGGAGTTCCTACAGCGCCAACTCGTCAACGAGAGCCGGTTGATCGCGCTGAGAGGGCGATGCTACGAGAACGAACTCGTTCCGTTCAAGGCCTTCGACGGCTGTATGGAGGACCTCGCCAGGGCGGTGCGCGAGATGACGATTCCTGCGAACGCGCTAGCGCCTGCGCGGCTCGCAGCGCTTGCTCAGTTGCTCCCGGTGTTGCACGCACTTCCGCCGTTTGCGAATGCGTGTGCAGCCCAGCTGCCTGCAGACCCAACGGCACGCAGACTTGAAGCGTTCTCCGCGCTGCGCGACCTGCTCGCCGGTCTTTCGCAACAAGCGCCGGTGATACTCGTTCTCGACGACATTCAATGGGCCGACGCCGATAGCTTTCGCATGTTGCGCGCTCTGTTAGAGAACCGTAAGGTCCTGCCGATTCTGATCATCATTACGGTCCGCCCTTCCGACGAGCTCGAGTCGGCGACCGAAGACGAGCTTCTGAGACTACGCACTCTGTGCGGCGCCGACGTGCTCCATCTGGGCGGGCTGTCTCGACAGTGCACCGAAGAGCTTGTGCGCGCGCTGTTGGGCTCGACGGCGAACGATGACCAACTCCGAGCAATCGCCGACGAAAGTAAAGGCCTTCCTCTGCTTGTCGGCGAGCTCGTACAATGCGCATTCGACCACGGGCTGACCGAGCGTGACCAGCTCACTCTCGCGACGGCTCTCGGTCGTCGCATCGGCAGTCTAGATGACGACGCGCGAGACTTGCTCGAGCTCATGGCAATCTCCGGCAGACCGTACCCGCGACCGGTTTTCGTGACCGCGCTCGGTTGGAACGAGGAGCGGGTCCGCGACGCGGCTACGACGCTGCTTGCTCAGCGCATGGCGCGGTCGCACGGCGGGCGTGACCTTTCATGCTTTCACGACCAGATTCGGCAAGTCGCAGAGAGTCTGATCGCCGACATCAACCTGTCAGAGCTGCACGAGCAGCTCGCCAGAGCGCTTGCGCACTTTGCAGAGGGCGATCTAGCGGAAGAGGCGCGGCACTGGCAACTGGCAGGGAGGCTCGAAAGAGCCGCCGCAGCGTATGAGCTCGCGGCGGACGAGTCCCTGGAGTCACTCGCCTTCATGCACGCTGCCGAACAATACGCCAGGGCGCTGGATATCCTCGGAGCAGACACCGTTCCTTCGCAGGTGACTAACCTGCGCGTGCGACGTGGCCATGCCTTGGCGCGGGCCGGGTGCAGTGCGCTCGCCGCCCAACAGTATCTGGACGCCTGCGAGCACGCGGAAGAGACGCAGAAGATCGCGTTGCGTGTGTGGGCGGCCAAGCACCTGCTTCAGAGCGCCCAGGTCGATGCAGGGTTGAATGCGGCGCGCGGTGCGCTCTGCGACCTGCACGTGCCCCTGCCGAAGAGCCAGGGAGCAGCCATCGCGCGTATTACCTGGGACCGGGTCTGCCTCTCCTTGGCCGGTCTCGATCTCCCCAAGGAAGAGAGGGAGGTCAGCAGCGCAGATCGCACGAAGCTCGACGCGATGTGGGATCTCGCTCGACCAGTCTCCTGGGTCGAGATGTTGCTCGGGGCAACGCTGAGTACACGACACCTCCGGAGCTCGCTTTCAGCAGGAGACCGGACGCATGTGGCTCGCGCACTCGCCAGCGAGGCCGCGTTTTCGGAGATGCAGAAGCCCGACGAACCAGAACGTCCTGCCGCGCTCTTTCAGCGGGCCCGTGCTCTCTACGATGCTGAGCGCGAACCTGCGATCGAGGCTTGGGTGTTGTTCAACGAAGGGACCGCGGCTGTCTTCCGCAACGAGTTCGCGGCGGCACGCGAGAAGCTCGAGTGGGCGGAAGCCCTGCTGCGCGCCCGATGCCCCGAAGAGCCGTGGCTACTCACTAACGTGCGCTCCTCGCTCGCGAACTCATGGTTCGCGTTGGGACAATTAGGAGAC
>CAYNOM010000828.1:2202-3171 GCA_964398415.1 uncultured Polyangiales bacterium
ACCAGGTACCCAGGATTGAGGGTTGGCTAGCGGAGGCGGCTGAGCGGGACGACCGCTTCGCCATCGCGAGCCTCGAGACCCTCGGCCAGGCTTCGGCGCGGTTCTTGATGCGCGATGAGCCAGAGCGGGTGCGGCAGAGGGTGACGGCCGTCCTCGCTCCTTGGCCGCGCGAGCCGTTCGCGCTCGTGCACTTGGGCGAGCTCAGCATGCTCCACCTCGAGGCGATGTATCGCGGAGACGATGCCGCGTGGGAACGTCTCGAAGCAGAGCGGGCGCGTCACAAGCGGGCCTTCTTGTTCAAGACGAGTTTCGGCAGGGCACTCTTTTTTGTGTATCGCGCGCAGGCGGCCTTGAGCGCCTACCTTGCGAGAGGGAGCGGACCTCGCGCGGCCAAGTATCTCGACGCTGCGAAGGCCGCGAGTCGTGTGGCGCGCCGCTCCAGAGTGCCGTTTGCACGCTCCGTTTCGCCAACCCTCGATGCCCAGCTTGCGGTCCTGGATGGCGACGCAGATCGTGCGCTTGCGCTGACTCGTACGGTTGCGCGCGAATCTGGGAGGACTGGACTAGGCAGCTCGGAGGCCCCCCTCTTGTACTTCGAGGGCTTACTCGAGGGCGGCGACGCCGGCCGTGAGAAGCGGGCGCAGGCTCTTGCTGTCGCTGTCGCCCAGCGCTGGAAGAATCCGCGCCGCTTCGTGGCGATGGGGTTCCCAGTGATCGACTATCTCGAGGGGAGATCTCGGTGAAGCAACGAAGCGAGCGAAACGCGACACGTGACTCGAACGGTCGTCAAGGCTCCCACGTGAGCGGTTCAGCACACCGCACCTCCGCCGAGATTCGCCGAGCCGAAGCGCTGGTGCGCCGCACGGGCCTTCAAGCTGTTCGCTATGTGCCCGGTCTCCACCGCAGGCGGCCGGCAACGGGCTTCCGTACGCTCGTCGTGAGTCGCGCACGCCCGGCGCTGTGCAACGC
>CAYNOM010000829.1:0-3170 GCA_964398415.1 uncultured Polyangiales bacterium
GCCTCGCATGCCGCCGCTGACATCGACGACCGGAACGTGTCGATGATCGCAGCGGTAGACGCTGCGTTCGCACCTTGAGCATCAGCTCCGGCGGCTGTCGTCAGCTTGTCCTTGGCCCAGCCGGCGCCAAGCATGGCGCCGCCGCCAAGCGCGCTAAGCGCCGCCTTTGCGTTTTGCAGTACTGGCTTTGCCTCGCGCAGCGCGGCCATTGCGTTTTGGGTGCCGACACCGCCACCAAGTGCGTATTGCGGGCTTGAGCCGCTGGCGAGGGTGCCAACTAGCGGCGGTACCTTGTTCACAGTCGCGAGCAGCACAATCGAAACGACGAGGAGCACAGCGAGTTCGTGAACGCTGACCGTGGCATCGAGGCGCTCGAAGTAGCTGCGAACGAACCCCTCGCCTACGCCAACGAGCAGCACCATCGCGAGGACCTGTAAGCCTAGCGATAGGACCATTCGGTAGTAGTTGATGGCCATGTCGCTCGTCCAACGCGAGCCGCCAAAGCCGAGCACGATGAGGCCGCCGTACGCCACGACCCAGCACGAGATGAGCGTGACGAGCAGGTTGACGCCCACGAGCGCGAGCAGCACGAGCACGACGAGGCTCAGCAGAATGCCGATCGCGCTGTTGATGGGCTCCGAAATCGCGCTCTGGGAGAGCGCCCGATCGAGCAAGTGAAAGCCCACGTCGAGCACGCTACTGGGCGACTCGATGTTCCGACGCGCTGCGGAGCCCGCAAGCCGCAGCATGGAGTCCATGATCATCTCTGCGTGACGCGGGCCGTTCGCGAGCATCCAGGCCCAGAACCCCGTGAACAGGGAGTACCGAACGAGCTCCGCGAAGAACTCCGTCAGCTCCGCCCGTCGGAGCGCGAGCTGGCCGACGGTCCACACGAGGCTGATCGTCGCAAGCGACCAGAACAGCGCCGTCGCGGACTCCTGCGCAGCACGCTCCCAGCCCTTGGCCGCGGAGCGGTAGTGCCGCAGCGCCTGGTCGAGCACGCCGCGGTTGTCGACGCGGCCCTGTGCATGGGCGAGACGCGTCGTGCCAAGCACGAACAAGACGAGGACCGGCAAGATGCGCTTCACCATTGCGCGCTCCGGGGCCAGACGTCCCAGCGCATGGGCGGCGTGTTCTGCGCGTTCGGACGAAGAAACCGTTCGCCCGCAGCCCGCTGCTGCGCCCTGGTGGTCTGGTCGACAAGAGCCTGCACCGCGACAGCGCGGTACTGCGCGACCATGATCGCGCGCATCTGCATGAGTTGATGCGCTTGCGCGCTTGCGAGCTGGTTGCCGGCTTGAATGGCCTGCATGTGCCCCTCGGCGCTTTCGGCTTGGCGCTTGAGATACTCGAGGTTGTCGGCTTCGTCTCCCAGCTCCTGCTCGCTTGCGTCGAGCGACCGCAGGAGCTGATCGAGCGTCTTTTTCTGCGACTCCGACGCCAGGCCGTGAAGGTCCTGGCTTTCGCGCAAGATCCGCTCCCACTCCGACTCCGGACAGCTCAAGTCCGACCCATAGCAGCGCGCAGAGCGGTAGTAGTCGAGGTCTGCGAACTTGCTCAGGTAGTCGTCGAGGTCGCGAAGCCAGTGCCGGTAGTTGCGCAGCGACGACGCGATGGTCTTCAGTTTGCTGTGAATCGAGACGAGTCGATCCCAGGTGTACACGGCAGGAGCAGCGCCGTTGCGAATCATCTCCTCGTAGACAAGGAGCTGATTTTGGTACTGGAGGATCTGCGTGAGTGTCTGATCGACCGCCTCGATCGCCGTGACGAGGTTTTGGGCGAAGTTGCCGGCGTCGAACACGGGGATGGCATGTGCGCGTGCGGGGACGAGCACGAGCGTGACAGCGAGCAGAGCAGCGAGCGCGCCGCGGCCGAAGACGCGAAGCTGGGCCGTCATGGCTCCGGCTCCTGCATACGGAACGTCTGCGCGCCGGCCGTGATCGAGCGGTCGTAGTCGAACGCGTCGTACGGCCCGCCGAACGTCAGATCTTTCGTCACCTGGACGTTGAAGCGGTAACCGGGCCGAATCTCGATCGTCGGTGCAACGTTCATCTGGCGTCGAATCAGCTCTTCACTGACCTGACCGAGCTGCTGCCCGACGGCCTGGGACATCGCGCCGCTCACCGTCACGCGGTCGTCGTCGCTTTGCAGCGAGTCTTGGCCGTACGCGATGCCGCCCGTAATGCCGCTCAGCAGCAGCGCACTACCGAAGAGCCGCCAGAAGTGGTTGTCGACGAGGTCTTTGAAGCCCGCGTAGCCGGCGCCGTCGGAGCCCGGCATCGCGCCAATGTCGAGCGCTTTTCCGTCGGGCCACACGATGCGCTGCCAGGCCACGAGCACGCGCTCCTGTCCGAACTGGACGTCGGCTCCGTACGTGCCCACCAGACGCGAGCCCTGGGGAACCAGCACGTAGCGTCCGGTCGCCGTATCGCGCACGTCCTGGGCGACGATCGCGGTGATCTGACCGGGCAGATCCGAGTTGATGCCGGTCTGCAGCGTGGCGGGAATGACCGCGCCCGCGCGCAGCTCGTATCGGGTGCGCGGCGCCTGCTGCAGGCTGCCGAGGCTCCAACGATCTTCGCCGCGCTTACTCTCGAAGCGAGCATAGGCGCCGTCGGCGGAGCCGCCGCGGTCGCCAGGTTCTTCGCCGCCGCCGGGCAGAAGCCCCGCGTTCTGCAAGCCGCGCAGCTTGTCCATGTAGCCGCCGCCCTCGGCGCGCGCGCTGAGCGCAGCGAGCTCGGAGCGCACTTGTGCAAGGCGTGGGTGGGTCTCACCGGGGGAGCTGCCTGCGAGGTTTGCGTCGAGCTGTGCAGCGGCATCCGTTGACGTCTTCGCCCGAACAGCCTGCTTGAACATCTCGAGCTTCATCTCTTGCAGCTCGAGGTGTGCGTCGTCGCCTGCGCCGCGGCCGGAGACGTGAGCCGCGGGCATTGCCGCGGCTGCCGCCGCGCTCTGCGGAGGCAGCAAGACGTCCATGGCTGCACCCGGCGGCGGTGGCAGCGGCGGCAGTCCTGCCGCTGCCGGATCCATCGGACCGAGCGGTGCGGCCGCGAGCGCTGCAGCTTGCGCTGGCGTGATGCTGTCGCCGGGTAGAGGGGGCGAGTCGAGCTGAACCGTCCCGCCGCTTGGAGGCACAACGCCGGCCTCGTATGGGCCCGCGATGCTTTGGG
>CAYNOM010000830.1:0-3162 GCA_964398415.1 uncultured Polyangiales bacterium
TTGCACACGAAGTCTGGCGTGACGCAGGAGTTGCCGTTCTGCACCCAGCTACCGGAGCTGCTGCACACTTCTGGCGTCTGCCCGTCGCACTGGACACGGTCTTGCGCGCACTCTCCCGTGCAGACGGTTCCGACGCACGTCTGCCCGTCGCTGCCCTGCATCGAGCAGTCGGTCGCGATCGTCCAGGCGCCGCTCGCGTCGCAGGTATTGCGAGTCTTGGCATCGACGCAGGTGCTGGTCCCAGGCGCGCACGCCACGCAGCTCCCGCCGAGACACGCATTGGCGCATGCCGCGATCGCCGTCTCTCCGCTGCCGTCGGCCGCGCACTGGACGCGTCCCTTGCCGCCCTCCTCGAGGCAGCGGACCTTGTTGGGCTCGCACACGTTGCAGCGCTGCGCGTTGGCGTTGCACAGCCCCGCTCCGCAGGTCCTCTCGTCGGAGGCGACGTAGTCGGTGCCGCTGCCGTTGCAGTGACGCAGGGTATTGCCGCTGCACGTCCACGCGTTCGGCTGGCACGTGGCCATCGTGCACGCGCCGAGCTCCTTGTTGCAGAGCGCCGCGCTCGCACACAGCTCCTTGTCCACGAAGCCAGTGCGCGTCCCATTGCACACCCGGAGCTGGGCTCCTGAGCAGGCGTGCTCGCCGGTGATGCACGCCGCGCACTCACTGCCGCTTCCCTGCTGGCAGTGCGCCGCGTCGGAGCAGGCCTTCGAGCTCGTCTTCGTCACGAGGTCAGGTCCGCACACGATGCGAGTCGCGCCGTCACAGGATGCCTCGCCGGGCTGCTTGCCCGCGCAACCCGCGACAATCGCGCGACACACGCCCGCGGGATTCGATGCCGTATCGCAGAGCGTTCCGTCCGTGCAGCTTGCCGTGGCCGTGAACATTCCATCGGTGCCGCAGACCTTACGCGCGGGACTGGCAGAGCCTGCACACATGAGCTCGTTGGGTGCGCACTCGCCCGCGCACTGGTCCACGACGCACGTGGTGCCAACGCACGCAGTGGTCGAAGGGACACCGAGGCCCGAGCAATTGATGAGCGACTTCGCGTCACTCGAGCACTCCTTCGTGGAGGGCTCACATGCCACGCACTGCCCGAGCCCAGTGCAGACGGGCTTACTTGGGTCGAGCGAGGCGCAGGAGCGCGTCAGCACGCTCTGGCCATCGGCTGCGCACACCTGCTGCAGACCGCCGGCATCGCAGCCCACGAGTTGATTGGGCTCGCAGACGTTGCACCGCTTGTTGGCCTTGTCGCAGGTGGCGCCGTCGCCGCAAGCCTTGACGATCACGTTGGCGGTTCCCGCGCTGTTGCACTGCACGAGCGCGTTGTCCACGCAGTCGAACACGCCCGGGTCGCACACGAGCGAGGTGCAGCGGCCGAGCTGCGCGTTGCACTCACCCGCGTTGCAGGTTTCAACCTCCTGAAAGCCCGTCTGGGAGCCGTTGCACACGAGCAGCTTGTCTCCGTCGCAGCGCGCCTCCGCAGACGTGCAGACCGCGCACGCGGCACCCTTCGCCTCGGTGCAATGCGCGACGCTCGCACACGTGCTGGTCTCCCTGGACACGAGGTCCGGACCGCATACGACGCGCTCCTTGCCGACGCAGAACGGCTCGCCAGGCTCTCGCCCAAGGCAGGCCTCGACGACGGGCTTGCACTCGCCTGCAACCGCCGCCTGCGTGTCGCACAGCAGGCCTTCGCCGCAGGGCTCCGCGCTCTCCCAGCGCCCATCGTTGCACCGAGAGCGGGTGACTCCGGCCGATGAGTCGCAGCGCAGGGCTCCGGCCGCGCACGGCATCGGATCGACGCCGCCCTCGGGGCCACCATCCATCCCACCGTCCGCTCTGACTCCACCCTCCGGTGCGGGCGGCGTCGCGCTGTCGCGACTTTCGCACCGGCCGTCGCGGCACTGGTACTCAGCCCCGCAGTCGGCGTCGCGCACGCAGCTCGCATTGGGGCAGGGGGGATCGATGCATCCGGCATCGCTCTCGGTGATTCCAACCTTCTCGATGCCGAGGATGCTCTGGCAGCCTGACACCAGCAGAGCGGCGCAGAGGCACAAGCCCAGTCTTCCAAGCGACCCCTTCACCACACCACCTCCACGGAAGCACCCGAGTACCTCGACGCAAGCGCGGGCGCGACCTTCAGCGCCACGTCGCCTTGGCGGGTCCACTTGGCAGGCCAGAAGAACATCGCGACGCCTGCGCCCAGCGCAGCAGCGCCGACGATCGCCGTGCCGGTGGAGACGTTCGCGAAGGTCACGGCGCGATCGTTGAGACGCTTCGCTGCGGCATCAACGCAGCCCGAGCTCGTGCACCCCGCATCGTCATGCTTGGACTTCGCCACGAGCGCGAACGCCAAGCTCGCGCCGAGAGAGGCCAAGCCCACTGCACCGACGCTGATCCCCACCTTCCGGTGCAACGCCCAGTCAGATGGTTGCGAGGGGCTCGACGTCGGCTCGGCGCTAGGAGTCGCATCGATCTGGGCCTGCGGCTGCGCGTTGATGGGCCTGAGCTTGATCGTGATCGTGCGAGTCTCGCGCGGCTTCGCGACGAAGCGGTGTAGCCCCTCCTGGAAGCCCGTCGCGGTCACCTGCATCTCATGCTCACCCGGATCGAGCAGCAGCTTTCCGGCCACCCACGTCGGCGGTTTCAGGTCGACCAGCACCTGCGCCTCTTCCGGCACGAGCACCAGGTCGATCTGCGCGACGAACCCGTATGCGCGCTCGAGGAGCTTCTCCGCCTCCTTGCGCAGCTTGTCGTCCAGGGGCTTGCGAGGATCCGTGAGCGCTTGCTGTCCGTACACGATCGAATCGACGTACAGCCGTTGCTCGAACGCGCAGGCGGCGATGGCCCGTAGGGTTCGCGCGCTCGGCCGCAGCTCGTGAGCCCGCTCGAAGTGGCTGCGTGCCTCGGGCCAGTTGCCGCGGTCAAACTCATCCAGCGCGAGCTTGAGAACCCGATCAAATTCGGTCTGCGAGCCAGCGTCCGATCCGTTCGACTGGGCGGCCGCGGGGGCCCTCAGAAACGCGACGAAGAGCGCGCAGGCAATGACACCAAGACGAGTCCATTTGGGGAGTGAGAGCATGGGCGATACGCGCCTACATCTGTCGCCCAAACGAGTCAACCCGAGGGTGGGGTGATGAAAGCTAGCTTGCGGGTGGC
>CAYNOM010000831.1:0-1090 GCA_964398415.1 uncultured Polyangiales bacterium
GTGCGACGCGTGAATGCGAGGAAGCAGAACATGGATCCAGATTCGGCCGTCCGTTTCATGCTCGATCGATCGCGAGCCGCTTGGCTGGCGCTGCACCGGGTGGTAGGCGAGCTCGCCTCTCAGGGCGTCGATGCACCTCAGGTAGACCTGGTCGGCGGCGTTGTGGTCCGGGCGCACGGGGGGACCGTGTCGGCGTCCGAAAGAGTTGGCCTGGTTCGACTTGAAGAGCACGAGTTCGAGCTTCGCGTTGGCGCTCATTCCGTCCGCGTGCCTTATGGACTCGTGCGCGAGGCGTGGCGCACGACGAACAACCGAGTCGGGCTCATGCTGGAAGCCCGGGTCGTGATCGATAATCTCCAGGGCGGTTACGCCATGCTGGACGTCGTGGGCTAGAGTTCTCCCGAGTTTGGGCCGCGCCAAGGGGCCGCAAGCGGCGCCAGGACATTACTTCGTCTACGCGCGGCGCTAGGCTCAGTCTGGCTCCCCCTAGGGGTGTCGTGCGGGCCGGCGTTGGCCCAAATTGGGGTTGAAGTCAGGTGGTTTCGCCTGTTAGGCTGCTCTGTCCCAAGTAGCGAAATCTCTTGGGAAAAGGGCTGAATGCGGGGGACAGTAACTGAAGGCTCGATCGATCTCGATCGATTGCTGAGACTGCGAGCGCTCGTCGCGCGCTTCGGCGAGATGGACCTCGCCAGGTGGTGGAACACCAAGGGGCAGCTCGGTCGGCTCGGCGCCGCCGCTCTCCGGCGTGGCTTCCCGCGCACACACCGCTTCGCCCAGGCGCGCTCGGTCTTCGCGGTCGCGGCTCACCGCTGCGCCGAGGTCTTCGAGCCACCAGGCTGCGTCACGCTGTGGCGGCTGCCCGAGGCCGTCGAGGAGGCGTTCGATGCCCGCTGGGAGCACTGGCTCGATCACGCGAGCGACTGGACTGGCTTCTTCGAGAAGCTGGAGTCGGTTGCGGGCAGCGATCTCGCGGACATCCTGAGGGCCTTCGAGGTCGTTTCGGAGCGTGACGTCGAGGCCTACGGCAAGCTGCGTCGCTCCGCGGAGGGGCGTGCAGTGCCGCTGCCGGGCTTCTTCTCGCCGGCGCCGT
>CAYNOM010000831.1:1100-2345 GCA_964398415.1 uncultured Polyangiales bacterium
GGTGCGCTTGCCGTGCCGTACGCGCGGAGGGCCGACGCATGAAGGCATCCTCGCGCGCGAACGTCGCCTCGTCCTTCACTGTCGTGAAGGGCGCGATGATCGACGAGACCTACGCCGTGTTCGCGGCTTGGGATTTCGAGCGTTCGAAGCGCGAGAACCTCGCTCGCCTCCGCGAGGAGAATTTCATTGGCGCACGCAGCGCCACGTGGCTCCGCGACGTGGCAAAGGTGCTGAACCGCCGCTTCGATCCGGCCGGGCGCGATCGACCGCTCGTCGTGCTCGCGAAGCACGGCGTGCCAGTCGACGAATGGAAGCCACTGCTTCTCTGGCACATGACTCGGGACGAGTTCCTCGTACGCGACTTCATCGCGACGTGCCTCTTCGCAGAGTACGAGGCGGGAACCTTCCGCCTCCGCACCCACGACGTCGAGAAGTACCTGAGCAGCATCGCCAAGCGTGGCGCCACGCTCGAGCACGCGTGGTCCGAACAGACCACGAAGCGCGTCGCGGCGGGCCTGCTCAAGATGGCCGTCGACTTTGGCCTGCTCCGTGGATCCGTCGCCAAGGAGTTCGTCTCGTTCCAACTGCCGGAGCGCAGCTTTCTCTACCTGCTCCATGCGATGCGTGACGAGAAGCTGAGCCCGTCGAAGCTCGTCTCGTCACCCGAATGGCGTCTATTCCTGATGCGCCCCGCCGATGTCGAGCACGAGCTATTGCGGCTCCATCAGTTCAGAAAGCTCGAATACCAGGTCGCCGGCAGCCTCGTGCAGCTCTCATTGCCATGCACGAGCACCCGCGAGTACGCAGAGAGGATGGTTGCATGAGCGACCTCGAACACCGCCTCAGGCATGACCTAGAGCCTATCCTCGAGCTGGCTGACCCGCGGCAGCGCATCAGTGCGTACCATGACATGCCTTACGCACTCTTCCGCTACGACGCCGAGGACGAGTTTCTACTACGTCAGCAGGTTACGCTTCTCGAAACGCGGCTCTCACAGAAGGGCAAACGCGTTCGTCGCATCTCGCTGGCTCAGTGCCTCGACGCCGCAATGCGCCTGCAGCGCCCGCTGCCCGAGTGGTTCGACGTCGAGCGCGAGCTCGGCACGGAGACCGTGGTCGAGACGGTCCACGCTGTGCTCTCCGAGGGCGAGTCGTCGCTCGTCGACCTCGTCGCGTCGCAGCTCCCCGAGGATGGGGATCCGCTCCACGACATAGTTTTCATCCTGCGCACCGGCGCGCTGTTCCC
>CAYNOM010000831.1:2355-3156 GCA_964398415.1 uncultured Polyangiales bacterium
AAAGGGGCGAGTCCACGTCCCAACCATTCTCTTCTACCCCGGCGACCTCGATGGCGCGGCAGGCCTGCGCTTCATGGGCGTGCTCGATGCGGAACACAACTACCGCCCGAAGATCTTCTGAGGATTATCGACGATGACGACGCCCATCAAGACCCTGTTTGCGAACGACATCCACCGTCGCATCGAAGAGGTCATCAAGGTCGACCAGACCGACGAAGAGATCATCCGCGACGAAATCAACGAGTACGTCGTCACTCATGCGATCCGTGCGCACTACACGGGCATCTTCGAGGCTTACCGCGAAGCGCCGAACAAGCCGACCGACGGCGTCTCCATCTGGGTATCGGGTTTCTTCGGGTCCGGTAAGTCGAGCTTCGCCAAGATGCTCGGTCTGGCCGTGGCCAACCGAAGCGTGGCGGGCGAATCCGCCGCAGAGCGGTTCGCCGAGCGCGCGGGCGACAAGAAGCTCCAGGTCCTGCTCAACGCCATCAACGAGAAGATCCCGACCCACGCCGTCATCTTCGACGTCTCGACCGACCGAGGCATCCGCAGCGGCAACCAGACGCTCACCGAGATCATGTACGGGCTCTTCCTTCAGAGCCTCGGCTACGCGAAGGACTTGGATCTCTCGGAGCTCGAAATTGGTCTCGAAGAGAAGGGACTGCTCACGCGTTTCGAGGAGGAATACAGGCGCCTCTTCAGGAAGGAGTGGTCCAGCGAGAAAGGTAAGGTTGCATTCGCGCTGTCGGAGGCGAGCCGCGTGCTCCACAGCCTCGACCCCGACACCTACCCGATGGCCGA
>CAYNOM010000832.1:0-3152 GCA_964398415.1 uncultured Polyangiales bacterium
CGACGCGCGCGGGCAGCGCATGGAGTAACAGTACCTTTAGGGGCGAGTCGAATACGTACTGCGTCGCCGGATTGCCAAACACCGGGTCGGTCGTCGTCGCCCCACGACTGATGGCAAGCAGCATGGTTCCATCACTGAAACGAACTCCACAGACGAGCACCAACAGCGCAGCCGCAAGCCACAAGGATGTCCGACGCTCCGACAGCTCCCTAGGCGTTAAGTCGCGATCCACCTCAGTCCCCCGTAAACAGGACGCATCTCGGGGCGTCCATGCAACAGTCTTTTCGTCTCGCGCTCCGCGCCCGTAATTCCCAGTTTCGAGCGGAGCAAGACCATCGACCAGTAGCTAAGGCAGGTGACCTTCGCCGGCCGCGGGGAGCATGACCTACCAGCACCTGCTCGTCGAACACGCGCCGGGGAGATGGACGAGTATCTCCTCGGCGGATCTGACCGTCGCCGCTTGAGCGCGATCTCGCGCGGCGCCACGGTGCCGTCCCCCGCAGGAGGACGACCCGATGGAGGTGACCGCAGAGAGATTCCGAGTAACCGTTCACGGTGGGGGTTGGGCCCGCGACCGAGGCGTGCCAGTACTCGAAGGTCAGCGCTGCACTCAAGCAGCGCGCGGCCGAGGTCGCCGGCTACCCCCGTGCGCTCGGAGAAGGCGACGAACTTGCGCAACAGGTGGGCGTGGCACACCTGACGTCGTGGCCAGCACCCACAACGACATCAGCTTGCCCGAGCGTCTCCAGGTCGTCGCGTTGGAGTGCTTCATCTGAGCGTACTGAACCTCGTGCAGGGCTTCTGCGTGGGCAGATTTCAGCGCCTCACTTGCGCGCTTCTCCATGCCCCTGATCGCGCCGAGTGACACCGAGATCCCGAACAGCTCGTGCAAGAGGGAGCGCGTCTTGCGTCGGCTGAGGTGATAGGCGCCAGTGAGCAGCGCCACCACGGCAGTCAGGCACGGGCCAAACGCGACGCTGGGGATCGTTTTCGGGTCATAGGGCGCACGCGTCCAGGCGCCGCAGCGCTCGCACTCCACCTCGTGCCGCTTCCACTCCTTCACATGACGACGATGGTCGCGAAGATCGAGCTGCTGGTGGCGGCACGCGGTGGCGTCTTCGACCTCGGGCAACGAGCAGTATCCGCTTCACGCGGCCGTGTAGCGACCCGCTGAGCGCGGGGACACGCTCAGCTCGTGAGCTTCACGACTTCACTCCGCCACCGCTTACTGTTTGGCCGCCACCGAGGTGTCGAGAGGTTCGTGGGGGATGGCGATCGGGCCGAGGTCGTTGCGGAGCTCGGTAGCATCGAGCCGCGCCCGTGTTCTAGGCCAGAAGAGCGGGGTGAGCTCAAGCATCCGGTGGCTGGGCCACAGGGGCACGAGACGAATGAGGCAGCGCAGGTAGTCCTCGGGGGCGAGCCCGTGCAGGCGGGCCGAAGCCACGAGCGAGTAGAGCGCGGCGGTGCTGGCCGCGTGGTCATCGCTTCCGCAGAACAGCCACGCCTTGCGTCCGAGCGCGATGGCCTTGATGGCTCTTTCGGCTCCGTTGTTGGAGAGCACCAGGCGCCCGTCGTCGAAGAAGCGCTCGAGCGCATGCTTCTGGTTGTTTGCGTAGCCGATTGCGGTTCGCGTGTAGCCGCGCCTTTCGGCGAAGACCGCACGCTGTTGGTCGACCCAGGCGAAGAAGCTGGTGACGTGCGGCCGCAGGAACTGCTCGCGCAGGCGCTTGATCTCCGAGGGAGGTTTGTCTTTCCAGGATGCATCGAGCTCGAAGATGCGCCCGATGCGGATCAAGCCCTCCTGCCCAACGCGGCACTTGGCCACCGCAGCTTCCCAAAATCGTCGTCGACAGTGGTACCAGCAGCCCACCTCGACTCGCGCGCGCCCATCGTGCTCGAGCTCGTCGTCGGGGTTGCCAGTCTGGGTGCTTCCGGTCTTGGCCTTGAACTCGTCGGCGTCCGCGAAGAGCAGATGAAACACGCTCTTGGCGTCGGCCTGCACGAAGCCCTCAAAACCTTGGAACTTTCGGTAGATCCCCTTTCCGTCTTCCTTGGGCAGGTACTCGAAGACGATGTGCTCGCGGTCTGCGATCATCACCAGGAAGTGCCCCTTCTTGCACGGCTGACTCCCCTTCTCATGGCTGTAGATGGGCTGCACGCACACGCCGGTGGCGTCGGTAGAGATGCAAAACGCTGTCGCCAGGGCGTGCTCGCGCATGGCCTTCACGACCGTGCTGGCGAGCGCGTCACCGATGAGTTTCTTCCAGCGGGACAGCGTGCCGCGGTCGATGCAGATGCCGTCGCGGCGCAGCGTGTCCTCGATGCGGAACAGCGGCATGCCCTTGCCGACATTCTCCATGATGACGTGGGCGGCGAGGGATGGCGCGGCGATCGCCCGAGGCAGCATTTCGTCAGGCATCGCGGCCGTGATGACGTCGGTGTTGCCCTCGGCGTCGACCGTCTTGTAGCGAACGCGCGCAATCACGAGACGCACTTTGCTCGCTCGCTTGTGCGCGAGCTTGACGGTCTCCTCAAAGCCGTGGCGCGTGACCTTACCCTGCGCGACCAACGCCTCCAGCGCCGGGTCAGCGATCTCGATGCGCTCTTCCTCGAGGGGTAGCTCACGGAGGTCGCGTCGACCCGTGCCACGATTGTTTCGGCGTTTGCCCTTCGGCTTGCCGTCCTTTGCAGGGCTGCTGTCGGACTCGGGCTCATCGCGCTGAGCCAACCCAAGCGTACCGGCCATCACGTCGAGCTCGCGTAGCTTCGACTCGAACTCCAGACGCAGCTGCTTCTCGTTGTCGGCACGCTCGGCCTTCGCGATGAACAGCCGACGCTTGAACAGCTCCAGCTCTTGGCGCAGCCGTTCGTGCGAGGCGCGCAGGTTGTCGCGCTCCTTTTCCAGCTCCGCGATTCGCGTCTGAGCCGCATCGCGCTCGGCAGCCATCCTCTCGCGCTCGGCGGTCAACAACGCCTGGAGCTCTGGCATCGATGCAAGCAGCTTGTCGAGCTCGGCATGCGGCGCTGGCACGGTGGGTCAAGAACTGACACGAACGCACGCCACGCGCACTCGTCTATGTGCAGTTCCCAGTATCATTTCAGTGCATGCGAGGGGGCCGAGGCTTGTTCGACGGGCCCTTCGTTTCGATCGC
>CAYNOM010000833.1:0-3144 GCA_964398415.1 uncultured Polyangiales bacterium
CGCTTCGTGCCGATCGTGATGGTCGACCTGGTGCTGGCGACGATGATCGTGCTTGCGGCGCGTCACCGCGATCGCGTGGAAGCTGAGCGTGAGCGCCTGCTCCGGGCGCGCGAGGCGCAGCTGTCTGAGTCGCGTCGCATGGAGTCCATCGGACGGCTGGCAGGCGGCATCGCTCACGACTTCAACAACCTGCTCACGGTGGTGCTGGCCAACGCCGAGCTGATGGGGCGCGGGCGAGCGGCGGGCGTCGCCGCTCGCGAGATCGAAACCGCGGGCACTCGCGCCGCCGAGCTGACGCGTCAGCTACTCGCCTACGCGCGTCAGCAGGTCACCTCACCCACCTCGGTGTCCGTGATGCAGGTGATGCGCGCCGTAGAGCCCATCCTGCGCCGCCTCTTGCGCGAGGACATCCGGCTCCACATCGAGGGCGACGAGGTGCTCTTTCGGGTCAAGATCGACCCAGTGCAGCTCGAGCAGGTGGTGTTGAACCTTACTGTCAACGCACGCGATGCCATCGATGGCGCGGGCTCCATCTACGTTCGTGCGCGGAACGTCTCGCGCGTCGTGGCAGGGGTGGAGCGGGAGCTTTTGTGTCTGTCGGTTCGCGATACCGGCCACGGCATGAGCGCCCACACGATAGCCCACGTGTTCGAGCCCTTCTTCACCACCAAGGGTCCAGGCATCGGCACGGGCCTCGGCCTCGCCACGGTGCACACCATCGTGCAAGACGCGTCTGGGTTCATCGAGGTAGAGAGCCAGGTGGGGGAGGGCTCCGAATTTCGCGTCTACTTGCCGCGCACCACCGAGGAGGCCGCGAAGGCTCCGGCTTCGGTGCGTCCCGGTGCAGCCCTGGCAAGTCCACGCCGGGCGGCGATCCTCCTGGTCGAGGACGACGCGCTCGTGCGCCGCTCGGTGGCACGCATGCTGGAGGACGCGGAGCTCGACGTGATCGAGGCTGCGTCGGCCATGGAGGCGCGCGTCACGTTCCTCAAGAACCGACAGCGCATCGAGGTGTTGCTGACCGACGTGGTGCTGACCGACGCCAGCGGCATCGAGCTTGCCCAGGTGCTGCGCGAGCGCGCGCCGCAGCTCGCGGTGCTGCTGATGACGGGGTATGCGGACGAGCTGGCCCGAAACGCGGCGGACATTCAGAGCGATTGGGTGCTGCTCAACAAGCCCTTCTCCTCCCGCGAGCTGCGTTCGGCCCTCGAAAGCGTGCTTCTGCCCTCCGGCCCAAAGCGCGCGGTGGGTGGCTGAGCGAGTGACCGCTGGCTTGGTTCAGCTTGATTCGGTGGGTCAGCGGCATTAAACCGCCCGCTCCAGAAGGAGTTACGGCGTGGCCCGATTCATCGACGAGCTCAAGCGAACCCATACCTGCGGCGCCCTGCGCGGGAGCGACGTCGACCGCGAGGTCGTGTTGTTCGGCTGGGTGCAAAACCGTCGTGACCACGGCGGGTGCATCTTCATCGATCTGCGCGATCGGGAGGGCGTCACCCAGGTGGTGTTCGATCCCGCGAGCGACTTCCCGTCCGCGGAGGCTGCGCGAGGCGAGTGGGTGCTCGGGGTGCGCGGTCGCGTGCGATCCCGAGGTGGCAACATCAACCCCAACCTGCCCACGGGCGAGATCGAGGTCGTGGGCCTCGAGGTGTCGGTGCTCAACAAGGCCCAGACGCCGCCCTTCGAGATCGCCGACAACATCACGACCAACGAAGAGAAGCGGCTCGAGTACCGCTACCTCGACCTGCGCCGTCCCAAGCTGCAGAAGAACATCCTCACGCGCTCGAAGCTCAACCGCACCACGCGCGATTACTTCGGCGATCACGGTTTCGTCGAGGTCGAGACGCCGTTCATGGTGAAGTACACGCCCGGCGGTGCGCGCAACTTCCTCGTCCCTTCACGCCAACACGCGGGCAACTTCTACGCCCTCGCCGAGAGCCCGCAGCTGTTCAAGCAGCTTCTGATGGTGGCCGGCTACGATCGCTATTTCCAGATCGTGCGCTGCTTCCGCGACGAAGATCTGCGCCTCGATCGTCAGCCCGAGTTCACGCAGCTCGACATCGAGATGAGCTTCATCAACCAGGATGATCTCTTCACCATCATGGAGGGCTACATCTTTCGCGTCTGGAAGGATGTGCTCGGCATCGACCTCACCCAGCGCTACACGGACGGTAAGTTCCCGCGCATGAAGTTTGCCGAGAGCATGGAGAAGTACGGCAACGACAAGCCCGACCTGCGCTTCGGTCTCGAGCACACCGATCTCACCGAGCTCACCGTGCGTCACGACGCTGGCGGTATCGCCATGCTCGAGGCGCTCACGAAGAAGTTCAAGGCGGGCGAGTACCGCACAGATCTCCCCGAGGAGATCGTGAAGGCCATGGTGGTGCCGGCGAGCGCGGGCTTCTCGCGCAAGGACCTCGACGAGCTCGAGCGCTACGCGAAGAGCATGGGTGCAGGGGGGCTCGCGCGAGCCAAGGTGGGCGAGGGTGGAAGCTGGGCCCAGAGCCCACTCGCCAAGACCGTCACCGATGCCTACCGCGTGGCGGTGAACGAAGCGGTGGGCGCAGCCGAGGGCGACTTGATCCTGTTCCAGTTCGGCAAGACCGAGCTCGTGCACACGGTGATGGCCAACCTGCGTCTCAGCGTGGCCAAGCGCATGGGGCTCATCCCCGAGAGCGGCACGAAGGACGACGACTGGAACTTCCTTTGGATCGTCGAGCCGCCCCTGTTCGAGTACGACGACAACGCGAAGCGCTGGGCCGCGGCACACCATCCGTTCACGCGTCCCGTCGACGAGCACGTCGACCTGATCGAGAAGGATCCGGGCAAGGTGCTCTGTTACCGCTACGACCTCGTGCTCAACGGCTTCGAGATTGGCGGCGGCTCGATCCGTCTCCACGATCCCGACGTGCAGGCGCGCGTGTTCGCGGCGCTCGGCATCGGGGATGAAAGTGCGCGCGAGAAGTTCGGCTTCTTGCTCGATGCCCTACGCTACGGTGCGCCGCCCCATGGCGGCATCGCCCTCGGCATGGATCGCCTGTCGATGCTGCTCACCAACACCGAGAGCTTGCGCGACGTGGTGGCCTTCCCGAAGACCCAGCGCGCCAACGACCTGATGACCGGCGCACCCACGCCCGCCAGTCTCGA
>CAYNOM010000834.1:0-3140 GCA_964398415.1 uncultured Polyangiales bacterium
TCACCTCGATACCCACGTCGATGCGACCGAAGCCGACCAGCTCACCGTTCGCGAGGTCGAACGCGAAACGTACCGCGGTGGTCGAGGCCTCTTGCACCACCACGCCCTCCCGACGGTCGGCGCGCAGCGATGCACTCACGGCGCGCTGGTCGGCAACACGAATCAACTGCCAACCGGGGTGCAGCTCGACGCCGTACGTGCCGACGGCGATGTCCGCCACGAGACTCTCGCTGTCGCCTTCGCCGGAGAGGGTGGTTTGCGTAGGCCCGTCCAGCTCGAACACCGCCCCGCTGAGGCGGTAGAGGTTGCCTCGACTGCCGCGGGCAGCGAGGGCCAACTCGACGGATCCCGTCACGTCCGAGTCTTCGGGCGCCACGGCCCCAGCGCCGCAACCTACGGCGAGAAGAACGACACTGCCTACAACAGCACGGCACACGCGGGGCCAAGATGACATGGAAGACTCCTTCGACTGAGCGGGGTGGACGCAGCAATCTGAGGCGCGGCGATCGCATGCACAAGCGCGCTCCCTTGCGCTTCACCCCGATCGCGTGCACGAGGCAAGGCACCCTTACTCGCCATCGCCCTAGACGCTGCTTCGGCCGCACAGCAAGGGGCGCTCAGTAGGTTCCGCCAAGGGAAAGACCGCCGAGGCCGCGCTCCCGATCGACGAGGACGCTGGCGGTCAGCGAGCCTCGTTCTGGCTCAGAGCGGTCGCGATGGCGATCGAGGCGGTAAGCCAGGACGCTACCGGCGACAGCCACCACGTGGCCTGCGCCCCATGTGAGCCAACCGGCCCGATCGAGGCGATCGCGCATGAAAAGCGTGGCCATCATGGCGCTCCCTGGCATAGCTCCGAGCATGGCCACCCATGGCCTTCCAGTGCCGCCGCTGCGGCCACCAAGCCACGCCGTCAAACCGCCGATGGCCAAGGGTCGGAGCGCGTAGCTCGACACCCAGAGCCAGGTGGGCTCCTGCGGACGCTCATCGGACTCACACGACACGCAGAGGTCCGCGGTCGAGAGCACGAGCGTCGTCGTCAACAGGGCCCCTGCGAGGTCTCCGAGCAAGGCACCGCCCACCTCCGCGCCCAGCGAACCCCGTGGATCACGGGCGTGCGAGGCCGCGCCCTCACCATCGCTTGCCTCCGCAGGCGTAGCCTCGAGGTGTTGCGCCGCGGCGTTGCCGCCCAGACCAAGCACGAGCGTCAGCGTGAACAACAGAAGACCGATTCGCGGCATGGGTATCCTCAACTGAGCAGAGCCACGACGACCGGTTTGTGACAGCCGCTCAGAGGGCGCGAAAGCCGCGCGAGGTACGTTCGGCGTGCCCCTCGCGCTCGAGCTTGATCAAGTGCGCCTCGGCCGCACCCGCCGCAAGGCCCCAGGCCGCGCGCGGGGTGTCGGCGTAGGCGCGTGGGACGAGCTCCGTGGGGCTGATGCCGTCCGGCCCTGAGAGCTCGCGTAGCGCGGTCAACACCTTCTGCTCACGCGCCAGGCGATGCTGGATGTAGAAGGCGAGCTTCGGCCGCGGATCGTCGATGGGGCCTCCGTGGGCCGGCAGGATCACGCGCGTGTCGAGCGCATCGAGGGCCGCGAGCGAGGCGAGATACTGCTGCATATCGCCATCCACCGGCTCGATCAGGATGGTGCCCGTGCCGGCCACCATGTCGCCCGCAATCAACACCGAGCCTTGGCGTACGAGAAAGCACAGATGGCCAGGGGCGTGCCCCGGGGTGTGCACGACGTCGACCTCGACGGGCGTCTTACCATCGAGGGTCAGACACTCCCCGCCCTCGAGCATGCGATCGATCTGCACGAGCCCGCTCAAGCGCTCGGCGGTGCGCGGGTGGGCCCAGAGCGGGAGCGAAAGGCGCTCGCTGAGCGCTGCCGCCCCCCCCGCATGATCGGGATGATGGTGCGTCAACAGCAGCGCGCGCAGCCGGATGCCCTGTGCTTCAGCGTCGCGCACCCACTGCACGACGCGCTCGATCTCCTCCGGATAGGGCGAGGCAGGCTCGACCAGCACCGCCTCGCGGGTGCCGACGAGGAAGGCGTTCGTGTGCGTCGCCGGCGGCAGCGTCGGGGTGCGCAGCGAGAGCATGCGCACCCCTTCGGACACCTCGAGCTCGTCGGTGGCGATCACGGCAGGACGTCGACCTGGGGCACGCGCGGGGCCTTCGGAATCTCGATGCCCATGCGCTCTGCCTGATCGCGGGCCGCGGCAACACCCGCATCGGGCCCGAGCGAGGCCACCGGAAACATGCTCGAGTGCTTGGCGCTCGGCAGGACCGAGAGCAGGCGTCCCTCGGGCCTGCGCCTCGGATCGCCGACGAGCGTCATGCACGACTTCACGATGGCTTTGAATGTGTCGAACACGCCCTCGCCGCGCACCGCGCACGCCTCGATCTCGCGCACGTCTGGGGGCACGTTGAGGGCCTCGCGCAGCTCCTCGGGGGCCATGGCATTGCGGAGGTCGCGCTTGTTGTACTGCACGACCAAGGGCATGCGGCTCGGGTCGTCGCCTTGCAGCAGGAGGTTCGTCTCGAGGTTTCGGATGCTGCCCACGTTGTCGTCGAGCCGCTCGCGCTGGCTGTCGACCACGAAGACGATGCCGTCGACGTTGCGCAGCACCATCTGACGCGTGCGGTTGAACGCGATCTGGCCCGGCACGGTGCACAGATGCAGGCGCACCGAGTACCCGCGAAAGCTGCCGAGATCGACGGGCAAGAGATCGAAGAAGAGCGTACGTTCGCTCTCCGTGTTCATCGATACCAGCTTGCCCCGATTGGCGGGGTTGCTCTTTCTGTGGATGAACTCGAGATTAGTGGTCTTCCCTCCGAGCCCGGGCCCGTAGTAGACGACCTTGAACTGAACTTCTCGAGTTGCGTGGTGGATGCGCGGCATGCCCACCTTCTCCGGCACACACTGACATCGGTGTACCAGCGCCGAAGGTAGCACAACTTGTCGCAACTCGTCACAAAACACGCTTCACGTGTTCAGCCTCCCCATCCTCGGCGCTCCAGAGTTTCGCGGAGGATGGGGCCGCTTGCCGCCATCGTGCTGATATCACTCACTTTTGGCTCCGGCTGCCAGCCGCGGCCGAAGACCAGCGACGACACTTACCGCAAGATCCAGCGCGAC
>CAYNOM010000835.1:0-3131 GCA_964398415.1 uncultured Polyangiales bacterium
CAGGGCAAGCCGATTGGCAGCCGCAAGATCGACTCAGCGGTGGAGGCGATCGAGCAGTTCGTAGCGATGCTCGAGCCGCACCCGCTCACGCGGCTTGGACTGTTCTCGTATTCCGCCGCGGCGAATGCCGATCCTGACCTCCTCGATGCTCCGCTGAGCCCGCTTACCGACGGCCTCCAGGGAGCGTTTGCAGGTGCCCAGCTTGGTGCAGAATATCGTAGCGGTGCGACGCCCACGGGGCCCGCGCTGGTCCAGGCGCTGTCTCGGGTTCAAGGCGGGTCGGGCGGAATGACCTCGATCGGATTCGGTCTTCAGAACGCCGTGAATGCAGCCTGCCCATCTGAGAACGGTATGCCCGGCGTTTGCGATTCGAGCAAGGCCTTCATTGTCTTTACCGATGGCAAGGAGAACGCTCCGCCGTGCCTAGGCAGCGAAGGCTGCAGCGGCGACGCTTTCGATATGAAGCAGCTCGGCACGGCGCGCGTGTGCACGATTGGATTCGGCGATCAGGGCGACGTCAACGTGGAGCTGCTGCGCAAGCTTGCCTTGGACGGCCGTGGAGCCTTCAACCTGGGCGCCGAGGTGAGTGTGGTCAAGGCCGACGACGCCACAGACCCCTCCTTGACGGCCCTGGAGGTGGCGGACGACTCCGCCGAGCTGGCGATGAAGATGGCGTTTTCGAAGTGTGCGGGGGCGCTCATGGACCAGCCAGCAGCGGTCGACCCCGTGGGCGTCCTTCCGCGCGCACAGCTTGCCGCCGCTGTCGAGACGTACTCGGCTTGCGGGGATCAGGAGCTGCTCTTCACCGGTGGCTGGGGCCGCGGCGTGCAGCGCGATGAGCTGCACCTGCTCGTCAACGACCCCGCCGGAGATTTGGTCGTGCCGGGCCGTCGGGACGATGCGCGCGGCAGCGCGCAGGGCACGTTCCAGGTCACACGCGTCACGGGCCCGCAGTCTGGAGAGTGGCGCTCGCAGGTGGTTCGCCACCACAACCGCTACGTGAACGGCTTTGCGCCGACGGCGTTCGTAGATTTGCAGGGACAGGGCGTGCCCTTGGTTCGGCGTCAGATTCAACGCCTGTGCCCCACGGGCTGCGATCGCGTCCTGTACTACGAGGAGAGCGTCGCGCCCGCGAGCCGCTCGGCCTACCTTGCGGCCCTGACCGCGGAATCCGAGAGCGGCCTGCTTGGCAGCGTGACGACGGCCACGAGCGCGGACGCGTTCAACAACAGCCTCTCCTCGCCGCTCGCCTGGGACCTGATCGTCTACGCCAATACGTCCGCGGGGGCCTACAACGCGGTCGCGGCGTACGACAACGCGCTGACGCAGCGCCTGTGCTTCTCGAGCGCGGCAGCGATTGTGACCGACCTTCGCTCGAGCCAGACGTCCATGATTCACCAGCTCTGCTCGGGTGCTCTGGCGCTTGCGGCCGACACGAACTTCACCACGCTCGTCGACCCTACGGGCCTGTTGCTCGACGGCCAGGTGGCGCTTTCCGATCCGGCCAACCTCGGTGTGTTCAGCCGAGCCGTGGCCGCGATCGATTTCACGGAGCTCGCCTCGCGCATCGAGAGCACGCTTCGCACGCTTGCCGTCGACAGCTCGGAGTACCAGCAGCTCGTCTCGAGCCCGTTGCGGCTCGATCCTGCCGGTGCCGAGGGCCAGGCGCGCGCGAACCTTACGGCGGCGAGCCGACTGTATCGCGATCTGCCACCGCGAACCGCACCTTCGTTGCTCGCGATGCTCCTTCCGCGTGTGGACCTTGGCACCATGTCTGCGCGCGTGAGCGGACTAGTGGGCACGTCCCTGGACTCTGTGTCTTACGGTGTGTTCGGCCGGCCCAGTGCCTCGGACTGGACTCACGTAGGCGGCTCTACCATCGCGGACGCGCGCCGCGAGCGTCGCAACCGGATGTGGTACTCGGAGATTCGGTTCAGCGGATTGTCGGAGATCAAGCCGCAGAGCTCGGCCAGCAACGAGTTCACGGGCAGGGGCTTGCGCTTGGGATTCACGGTTCCGGTCACGAGCACCCCGGCCGGCGGCTATCTCGACGTCAGAGCCATCGCGCGCGTGGAAGTGCCGCTCGAGAGCTACGGCGGAGCTGTGCAGCAAGCGGGCTGCGGCACGTCGGCGAGCTTCTCCGGAGACACGGTGAGCGCCCGCGCTCTTGCCGTGAATCCGGGCGACATCTCGACCGACGTTCGCGAGTTCGTGTTGAACGACGACGGCGTGTCTGGCGATCTGACGGCCGGCAATGACATCTGGAGCACCGTCGTCGAGGACCTCGGCACCATCGATGGCGACTACACCGTTCGCTACATGGCGGAGTTCCTGGTGGACGACCGTCAGGGCGGCACCTGTACGCAGCGCCGTGAGGTCGTGGATACGATCGCGATGAAGCCGCGCGTCACGCTCGCGAGCAGCGCGGTCACGCACCAGCGGGTGGGCAACGAGGATCGAATCCGGTTCACCCCTCGCGACGAGTACGGTAATCCCGTCGGCTGCGGCGCGCCCCCTGAGGTGACCTGCGATGCCGCCTGCGGCTGCGGGCAGGTCGTGGACAACCGTGACGGCTCGTATACCGCCACGGTGATCGGCGCGGCGCAGAACGGCTGTAACTGCGTGCAAGCGTTTGGCGAGGAGTTCTGCGGCGGACCGAAGATCGTCGCTCCGAACATGACGGTCAACGTCTGCAACGACGGCCCCACCGAGGTCGCCCTGAATGTGTCGGTGCCAAGCGGCACGGCGCAAGGGCGTGTCGTGGTGAATGGCAAGATCGTGGGCGCGCCCATCGATGCAAGCCAACCGGTCGTCCTGTTGCCGACGGGCGCGGTCAGCATCCAGTGGACGGCGCGCGCCAACGGCGAAGAGCTGCGCGTGACCCAGAACGTCAACGTGGTAGTGGGCGATGACGAGAGCGGCGCCTGCTGCCCGGCGGGTCTGACCGTGGTCGCCGGCGATGCCGGGATGAACCTCTACAACCTGCCACAGGAGGCGAGCTACTGCGTCCTGGGTCGCGGCGGCATCGACACGGTCGTCACCGGGCCTCGCTACGACGTGCTGTACGGTGGTGCGGGCAGCGACGTGTTGTCCAACCTCAGCGTCGACGGCTCTACCTATGGTGGCGACGA
>CAYNOM010000836.1:0-3131 GCA_964398415.1 uncultured Polyangiales bacterium
CGACGTGTCGAGAGCTGCCTTCGGCGCTCGCGCGCACCAGCAGGTAGGCGACGCCCAGCACCGTCAGCCCGGCGCCGACGCTGGAGATGGCCGTGTTGTAGACCTCGTCCGTGACGTGAACGCTGCCGTCCTTGCTCAGCGCGGGGCCGCTCATGCCAGGTACCGTAGCGCTGTGTGCCTCAGAAGTCAGAACGGAATGTCGTCGTCGGAATGCGGCGCGGCGCGCGCCACGCACACGTAGCCCGCTGAGCACTCACGGCCATCCAGCCTCCAAACGCCGTGTGAGCGCTGAACGCGCAACCACTGGCAGTTTGGAAGAGTCATGTTGTTTCCCGCGTAGCGACGGCGCAGACTGCTTGCGCGACATCGGATGTGCACAACTGCGAAGATCACACCATTGCGAGCAGCTATTCTACGTTTGCGTCGATGCTGATCGAGTCTCGCCGGGGCCGAAGTGCCGGATCATCGGGAATTCGAGCGACCGCGCGACGGTGATGCAGCTGCTCCAGGTCGAGGCGAACGGGTCGAAACCGTGAGCTCGACAGGAGACGATATCGCCGACCTGCGGCGGCGTCTCGAAGAGGCGGAGCAGACCAGCAAGGCGCTGCTCGGTCGCGATGTGGACGCGGTGGTCACCGAGTCCGGCACATCTCCGATCATGCTGCGGGCGTCGCAGGAGGCCTTGCGTGCGAGCGAGCGGCGCTTCTCCGCCGTCTTTGCGGCGACGAGCGATGCGATGATGCTCTTCGACGATGCCGGACGCTACATCGACGCCAACGAGGCGGCTTGTTTGCTGCTCGACACACCCCGCGACGAAATCCTCCGCTATTCGGTCGGCCACTTCATCGCGCAGCCGAGTCGAGCTGTCAGAACGCTGAAAGAGCTCGCGGAGGGCGGCGTCGGGGAAGCCGAGATCGTCGTTTCCGGACGCGAGCGCACCGTCGAATATCGCACGGTCGGGAACATTGTTCCGGGCCTTCATCTGTTGGTCTTCTGCGACGTCACGGAAGCCAGAGCGGCACTTGCCGCTCAGGCCCGTCTTGCGGCGACCGTCGCGTCCTCGGACGACGCCATCGTCGGCGTCGCAAGCGACGGCCGAATCACCGATTGGAACAACGCCGCTGAGCGCCTGTACGGCTATCGGACGGCCGAGGTACTCGGTCGCACGCCCGAGTTTCTCGAGCCCCCAACGGAGATGGCTGCGGGGGAACGACTCTGGAGGCGAGTGCTGAGCGGCGAGCAGATTTCAGGGCTGGAAAGCCGAAGGCTTCGCAAAGACGGGACCTTGATCGACGTATCTCTCACCATGTCACCGATCCGCAACCTGGCCGGCAGCGTCATCGGCGGCTCCAAGATCGCGCGCGACATCTCCGAGCGCAAAGCGGCGGAGCAGCGCTTTGCGGCGGTATTGGAGGCCGCACCGGATGCGATCATCGCAGTGAAACGCGGCATCATCGTCATGGCAAACCGGCAGGCGCAAACGTCCTTCGGGTATGCGCGCGACGAGCTGCTCGGCCAGTCCATCCAGGTCCTCGTGCCAGACGAGCTCCGCACCAAACACGCAGAGCACGAGGCGGCATACGTCGAGTCGCCAGCTCCCCGCCCGCTGAAAAAGGGTCGCGAGCTGAAGGCTCGACGAAAGGACGGCAGTACGTTCGATGCCGAGATCGTCTTGACGCCATTGGAACACCCGCCCGACGGACTCCTGATCATTGCTTCGCTGCGCGACGTGAGCGAGCGCAACAGAATGCGAGAGCAGCTCATGGTTGCGGACCGCATGGTGTCGATCGGCACGTTGGCCGCTGGGGTAGCGCACGAGATCAACAACCCCCTCGCAGCTGTCATCGCAAACCTCGATTTCGCGTTGGGCGAGATGAGCGGGCTCGCCAAACGGGTCGACGGTCTTGGCGAGCTCACGGACGAGCTGAGGGACGCGCGCGCCGCGGCGGAGCGGGTTCGGGACATCGTTCGCGATCTGAAGATTTTCTCGCGTTCCGAGGAAGATCGGCTGCATGCCGTCGACGTTCGATCGGTGATGGAGTCCACGCTGCGGATGGCGTGGAACGAGATTCGCCATCGCGCGCGACTGGTCAAGGACTACGGCGATGTGCCGAGGGTGCGGGCATCCGACGCTCGCCTGGGCCAGGTCTTCCTCAACATCGTCGTGAACGCTGCTCAAGCGATCGAGGAAGGGCGTGCTGAGGCCAACGAGATACGCATCACGACCTCTCTCGACGCGAGCGGCGATGTCGTCGTGTCGATCTCCGACACGGGCGCCGGCATGCCGCCCGAAATCTTGAGCCGTCTCTTCACACCGTTCTTCACGACGAAGCCAATCGGAGTCGGTACTGGGCTCGGCCTATCCATCTGCCAGCGCCTCGTCATGAGTTTTGGTGGGCGCATCTCCGTGCAGAGCCAGCCCGGGAAGGGAACGGTTTTCCGCATCTTCCTTTCTCAAGCTCTGCCGGAGGAAGCGATCGACGCTATTCCTGTTGCCGCGCCCTCTGCAGCTCGCCGGGGGCGGGTGCTGGTCGTCGATGACGAGCAATCGATAGGCCACGTGGTCCGGCGGGCGCTCGGTCACGAGCACGCCGTGACGGCGCTTACGAGCGCTCGAGAGGCACTCGAGCAGATCGAGGCGGGCGAACGGTTCGATGTGATCCTTTGCGATATCATGATGCCGCAAATGACCGGCATGGAGCTCTATGCCGCAATTCTGAAGGCCGCCCCGGAGCAGGCCGCCCGGATACTCTTTCTGACGGGAGGCACCTTCACGCCGTCCGCGCGCGCCTTCGTCCATCAGACGACCAATCTGTGGATCGAGAAGCCGTTCGACGTTCGGCAGCTTCGCGCCCTCGTGAACGACAAGATGCGCCAGTGAGGCCGACGGTGGACGAACAGCGCCGAGGCGGTGGCGAACTGCTTGGGCTCGCCTGGCCGCGCCTCGGTCAGCTCGTCGACAACGGCGGCAGCTGGGATGGCGCCGAGATCCCCGAGTCCGACTTGGTGTTCTTCGCAGGCGTGATGGGACCGTTTTTCGTGATCGTTCCCAGCGCGGACCTGGTCGTGCTTCGCATGGGAGTCAGCTTGGTGCCGCACAGCCGCACGGACGACCCCGTGGTCAACGCGGT
>CAYNOM010000837.1:0-3128 GCA_964398415.1 uncultured Polyangiales bacterium
GGGGTCGTCCTTCGCCTCGTAGCCCTGCCCCCCGGCCTCCCGCGCCGACGCGCGCCCGTCTTCGACGCGGCCCGTCGCAACCGAGCGCGCCACGTCGTCCGCAGCTCCAGATACTGCGCGCGAGGCGTAGTCCGAAGCTGCGTCGTCGCCCGCGGCATCTTGTGCGCGGGCCACCGTCGTCGCCAGCGGCGTCCAGAAGATCAGCGTGGCCAGTGCGGCGCACAGGGCGCGGGACAGCGTGGGGGCGGAGGAGGGCATGGCGATCTCGTTTCGAGGTGCAAGCGAAGGAGCGGCGCTAGTCGAGACGGGTCCAGAAGCGGTAGTCGAGCACGATCTGGACTTCTTGAAGAACATCACAGTTGAGCCCCTTGGTCTCGTAGATGCTCAGCACGTACCGACCGTCGAGTGGACGCCCCCAGAACTGGCCGGCCGTGAAGTCGCTGATGAGAGACCTGTCGGCATTCGACATCGGATTGCTGAGGTAGCGCTCAGCCATCAGAGCTTTGCCTTGCTGGATGCGTCCAGTGAAGAGCGGCGCCTCATACACGGCGCCATCGAAGGCGCGAACCTTGTAGCCAGCGGCGTTGGGCTCATGCCGAATGGAGTATTGTAGGAAGTTGCTCCCATAACACGTGGAGGGGAACTGACTGGACGCACAGTCTTTCACGCCTGTGCCGACGACGTTCACGGCAACCGTCTTGTGCCGATAGTTGAAGTTACCCTTCGAAAAACCTGCGCGCGCGAAGAGCGTGCCTTCATCGATCTCTTCTTGCTTGATGTTGAACGTGATCTCCCTGAAGTAGATCTTCTCGAGGAGGTTCTGGTCGCCGAGCTTCTTGCAGGTTTCCTCGTTCGGAGAGGTGCACGTGGTTTCGTAGCCGCGCCGCCACTCGGTACTGGCACGCAGAGCCTCGCCCGTCTCGTCGGCGCACAGGCCACGCGGAGCGCTCTTGCTGGCGCCGGTGCTGAACGGTGGCTGCACCGGCACGGGGAGGAACGCGGAGTTGCGCTCGAGCTGCGGTGCAGCGAAGGCGATGCCGTCGACCGCCTCAGGCACGATCCACCCCACATGGAACGGCGCGCGCCGGTCGACCCTCAGCTCGCCGTAGTGCCGCACCCACTCCGGATGCAGGAACTTGGCCCCGACCTCGTAAGCGGCGTCGTGCGCGGTATAGGTTCCCTGAAATGTGAACGTAGTGTCACCGCTCGTCGCCACCTGCAGCTGCGGCTCGTCGCGCTTCTGGTACCAGCTCAGGGAGTACACGCCCGGGGCAACATCGACCTCTTGTCGGTACAAGGGATCGCTCGTTCGCGGTCGCTCACCCGGTAAGACGCCCACGCCCTGTGATTCGCCGCCCGCCGGGAGCGAAACTTCGCTGATCCCGTATTTCGCGGCAAGCGCAGCGTGCATCCGCAATACGTCTTCATCGCTCCATTGGCCAACATGGATCGTCGACTCGGCGAGCACGCCCTTGAAGTTGTAGTTGTCGCCCCCGCCCCAGGTCGGATAGCCAGTCAGGTCCGGGACCTCGTCCACTGACAGCACCAGCCGTCCGTTGAGAAAGACGTCGGAGCGTCCCTCATCCGGGGATACCCGCCAGCTCGCGACAAACAACCGTCCATCACAACTCACGGTATTGGTGTCCGTGAAGCGTTCGGCAACGGTATTGATGTGGTAGCCGATGCGTGTTCCGCGGATCTGCAAGTAGGCACGTCCCCGTGGGTGATTGATGGCGAGCAACCCATGCCCTCGCCACGCCGGGTCGGGATCACAGGAGCCCACGAACGTCCCGAGAACTCCTCGCTTGAGCTCGTTGAAGACAGTCTTCGCCTGCGTCTCGTTCGGCAGTTGTTCGTGGGTGTAGCCAGTCATCCCAGGCTCGAAGCCATCGTTCACACCGTCGAAGAGCAGACCTGCATGGCCGTTGCCGACCTGCACAAGGGCAGTCTCGTCCACACCCCCGCGAGCGTTGACCACAAGACCCGTCGCGGCGTCACGTAGGGATCCGTCCGCAAACACATAGCCGCTGGTAGGGCTTGCACGCGAGGCGGTCCGAGCTTCTGCGAACACGCCCCCATTCAGCCAGCGAATGGGGCGGCTGCGATCGATGCCATGACGTCCCACAAGGTAAGCCTGCAGCGTCTCGAGCTCAGCGTCGTCGAGCGCACGCTGGTAGCCGACAATCTCCGCGACCTCGACCGGTGATGTTCCGGGTGCAATGAAGCGCTCGGGCGCGCTGGGATAACCAAAGCTCGGACCATCGCCGCGAAAGCGACCGTTCACGTACAGCTCGATCCGCTGCGCCGTGGACCGCACCACCACGAGGTCGCCGACGTCATTGGGACGAAGGCTCGGAGCAGTAGGCACCCGACGTTGAGCGCTAACACTTGTGTTCGGTGCGTTCACGCGTGTACTCGAGTCGGCGCCGATCTGGATCCAGGAACTAGCGGTGTACATCCCTCCCGCCCCCAGGGCCGTCGAGTGCCATCGTCCTCCGTCGGTCTCGACGTAGCTCCTGAAGAGATGAGGCGTGCTGGCGTCCAGGGGCGCTCGAACCACGAATGCGTAGGTGTACTGCGCTGCCGGAGTCGTTGGCGTCGACGGCACGAGGTACGCGCCTGGTGGAACACGCAACCGTCGCTGACCGAGTGCAGACGTCACGACCTCAGGGAATCCAGTGGAGTTCCCCATGACGAGGTGGCGACCGCTGCCGCTGAGGTCTTCGCAGACCTGCTCCCCGGCCAGGCTACTTCGCGGATCGCAAGAGTCACCGCGGTACCAGAACTGAAGCTCGCCCTGCGGGGGCGCCTCGGGTCCAGCGACACCATCGTCTGCTGCACCTGCGGCCGCCACGCGGCGTAGGGTCACCGCCCGCGGCCAGTAATCACCATGGCCAAAGTCGCTCACGTAGTCGTCTGCTGTGCAGCTTGGACTCGGAATCAAGCCCTGAACGGGATCGCGCACGTAGCAAGTGAGCGGATCGCCTGCGCTCTCATCCAGCGCCACCACGCACCCTTCGTCCGAGCACGTCGACTGCCAGGCCTCGACGACCTCACCCTTGGCGTCGGTGAAGTCGTTGACCGAGTGCGCGGTCTGCAGCAGCTCGTTCCAGCCCTCCACATCACAA
>CAYNOM010000838.1:0-3127 GCA_964398415.1 uncultured Polyangiales bacterium
AATCCACCTCGAGCCGACCGACGGCCTCTCGCTCTACGTGGGCGACGAGCTCACCCACGTGCGTCTAGGAAATCCTCCGTTTTCCCAGAAACTACGCAGGATGAGGACGGTTTTCGACAGGCTCGAGCGCGAGCAAGCGAGCGCGGAGTACGTGTACCTCGACAACGAGCAGCGTCCCGACCGCGTGACCGTGCGCCTGCGCTGAGCTGCCCCGCACGCGGGCGTCCATCACACGACGCGTGCGATCACATCCCACCAATCGTTGCGAGAAATTTGTGCGCGCGATCAGGGCTGTGTAATCGGGATGAAGCACTTTGTTGGAACCCGGAGCCCGAGCCCCATGGCGGACAATCTGTTCACGGAAAACGAGGTCATCGCAGGTCTCGACCTCGGAACGACGAAGGTCAGCGTCATCGTCGCCGAACAGACGGATGAGGGGATCGACATCATCGGCATCGGCTCGGTGCCCTCGCACGGTTTGAAGAAGGGCGTCGTGGTCAACATCGACGCCACCGTGCGCGCCATTCGGCAGGCCATCGAGCAGGCCGAAACGATGAGCGGGGTCAGGATCAACACGGTGTACGCCGGCATCGCGGGCAGCCACGTCACCGGCCTCAACAAGGAGGGCGTCGCGGCCATCTCGAATCGCGAGGTGTCGCAGACCGACGTCGAACGCGTGCTCGAGCAGGCCAAGGCGATCCCGTTGCCGAGCGACCGCCAGGTGCTGCACGTGCTGCCGCAGGAATACATCGTCGACGGTCACGATGGCATTCCCGAGCCCGTGGGCATGAGCGGCGTGCGACTCGAGGCGCGTTGTCACCTCGTCACGGCCGCCTCGCATGCCGTTGAGAACATCATCAAGTGTGCGGAGCGCGTCAACTTGCACGTGGCCGAGGTGGTGCTCGAGCCCCTGGCCAGCGCGGCAGCCGTGCTGTCTCCCGACGAGCGTGAGATCGGCGTGGCCCTGGTCGACATCGGCGGCGGCACCACCGACGTCATCATCTACGTCGATGGCGCCGTGGTGCACACCTGTGTGATCCCGATCGGCGGCATCAACCTGACGAACGACGTGGCCTCGGGCCTGCGTACGCCGGTCGCGGAAGCCGAGCGCATCAAGATCAAGTACGGCTGCGCGCTCACGGCCATGGTCGACGAAGAGGAGACCATCGAGGTGCCCTCGGTGGGTGGTCGTGGTCCGCGCGCGTTGCCGCGGCGGGTGCTCGCCGAGATCATCGAGCCGCGAGCCGAAGAGATCTTCGCGGCCGTGCGCCACGTGATCCACGAGAGTGGCTACGTCGACATGCTCGCGTCGGGGGTGGTGATCACCGGCGGCAGCACGCTCCTCGACGGCATGGCGGAGATGGCCGAGCAGGTGCTCGCTTTGCCGGTGCGCCGCGGTGCGCCGCAGGGTGTGGGCGGGCTCGTCGACATGGTCAAGAGCCCGAGCTTCGCCACGGGCGTAGGGCTCGTGAAGTACGGCGCCGAGCAGCTGCGTCAGCAGAAGGTGGTGCAAGACGAGGTGTTCGTCGAGCCCATGCGTCGCGGCTTCGGTGGGCGCATCGGTCAGTGGTTCAAGGAAGTGTTCTGAGCTCCCGCCGGAGGGCAAACCGGCACGGAGCTCGTGTGTGGATGGAAGGCTGCGGGACGAAGGGCATGTCGTCGCGCGGTGGGCAGCGGAGGAAGGGCAACGCCCTGGGAGGTCCTCGATGGGAATCTCGTTTGAGTTCGATGCGGATGCGGAGCTTCAGGCGCGCATCAAAGTGGTGGGTGTCGGTGGTGGCGGCGGAAACGCCCTGAACACGATGATCTCGAGCGACCTCGAAGGGGTCGAGTTCATCGCAGCGAACACGGACGCCCAGGCGCTGCCGTCGAACCTCGCCCCGCTCAAGATCCAGCTCGGACCCCAGCTCACGAAGGGCTTGGGCGCCGGCGGCAATCCCGACGTGGGCCGAAAGAGCGCCCTCGAGGACGTGCAGCGCATCCAGGAAGCGCTGCACGGCGCCGACATGGTGTTCGTCACGGGCGGCATGGGCGGTGGCACGGGCACAGGTGCGGCGCCGGTGGTGGCGCAGATCGCGCGCGACATGGGCGCACTGACGGTCGCCGTCGTGACGCGTCCCTTCAACTTCGAGGGGCGTCGTCGCCTGCGCAACGCGGAGCTCGGCATTCAGGAGCTGTCCGAGGCCGTCGACACGATCATCACCATCCCGAACCAGAAGCTGCTCAGCCTTGCCGGCGACGACATGTCGATGCTCGAGGCCTTTCAGCGCGCCGACGATGTGTTGCTTCAGGCCGTGCGCGGCATCAGCGACCTGATCGTGCATCCCGGTCTGATCAACGTCGACTTCGCCGACGTGAAGACGATCATGAGCAACATGGGCCGCGCGCTCATGGGCACGGGCTACGGCAAGGGTAAGGATCGCGCCCTCGATGCGGCGCGTATGGCCATCTCGAGCCCGTTGCTCGACGACGTCTCGGTCGAAGGTGCGACGGGCATCCTGCTCAACTTCACGGCGGGCCCCGACGTTCGCCTGAGCGAGATCGAGGCGGCAGCGAGCCTCGTGCAGGAGTCTGCGCACGAGGATGCCAACATCATCTTCGGCGTGGTCACCGACACGACCATGGGTGACATGGTGAAGGTCACCGTGATCGCGACCGGTTTCGACGCGTCGATGCAGGCGGCGCAGGAGGCCACGCAGCGTCCGCAGCAGCGTGGGCTCGGCTCAGCGCCGCCCGTCCATCGTCCCTCGCTCGCGAGTCAGCCGCAGCACCACGTGCGCAACGCGCTGCACATGCGTCCGATGCCCGATCGTTCGAGCCACGGCTATGCGTCGCAGACGCCACCTCCCGCGCCTCGCGCGAGCCAGCCCCAGTCCGAACCGGTGATCGTGCCCACGCCGCGCCAGAGCGGCTTCGGCGCGAGCGCGCTGCACGACGAGCGCGTGCTCGACATCCCGGCCTATCTACGCCGCGGTGGCGGACACCACGAGTAGTGCGGGCGTCGTCAGATCGTCGACACGCAGAGCGGCTCGGAGATGGGCAGCGGAAGCTCCACCGGGGCCTCGTTGGGCCTGGTCAGGCTGAGCGACCCCGTCTCGAAGCTCAACGAGACATCCGTCCCGAGCAC
>CAYNOM010000839.1:0-3120 GCA_964398415.1 uncultured Polyangiales bacterium
GCAGCCGCTCGGTGGCTTCCCATGCGCCGCCCAGCCCCTCGAGCAGGAACGTCGTGTCGGGAAATTCGTTTCGCACGCGCGCCACGACGTATTGCCAGGCGGGCAGCGGGATCATGTAGCCCGCGTCGCAGCGAAAGCCGTCCACGCCGCGCCGACACCACACGAGCAGCGACTCGGCCAGCACATCCCACAGCTCGGGATGATCCTGGTCGAGCTCGACGAGGTCGCCCCAGGTCACGCCCCAGGCGCCCGGGCTATGAAAGGTGCCGTCGGCGTTGCGCTGAAACCATTGCGGGTGGGTGTTCCACAGGCGTGAGCCCCAGCCCGTGTGGTTGAGCACGATGTCGAGCAGCACGTTGCCGCCGCGCAGGTGCACCGCATCGGTGAGCTCAAAGAATTGATCGACCGCGGTCGTGCGCTTGTCGAGCTCCACGAGCGCGAGGTCGATGTCGGTGAGGTCGAGCTGCGCGTACGGGCTGCCATAGCGCCCCATGCGCGCAAACGTCGTGGGCACGGGACCGATGGGGAGCAGGTGCAGGATGCGACAGCCGAGCTCCTCGATGATGAACGGCACCTCGCGCGTCAGCGCCCGCAGGGTGCCTGACGGTGGAATCAACGCCCAGTCTTGGCTCGCGAGCTTCTGCAGCAGTGGCTCGTGCTCCGCCTGCACCGAGCGCGCAGAGACGCGACCGAAGGTGCGCGGAAAGGCGCAGTACACGATGTTGGCGGTGCGCAGGTGATTCGGATGGACGGCGATGCCGAGATCGCCGTTGTCGGGCCAGCGTTGCCGCCCGTTGCCGTCGATGCAGTAGGCCTTCGCCCGAAAGTAGCCCACCTCGAGCAGGGGCAGGTCGATCTCCCACTCGCCGCGCCCCACCTGACGCAACGGGATGTCGCGCCAAGATGCACCCGCAAACGTGAGCTGCTCTTCGCCGCGGAGCCCCGCACGCGCCACCACCTCGCGACGCGCCACTCCGGCACGGGTGAGGTTCGTGCGCAGAAACGCCCTGAAGCTGTCGTCCGCGTCGGAGGGCCCCGAAAGGCGAACGTGCAGTCGATCGCCCACGAAGCGCAAGACGTGGGCGCCGGGCTCGGGCAACATGCGAGGTACTGAGGCCATAGACCTCGAGATTACTACGAGGCCCCTTCGGTCGTTGAGTTCGCGGAGCAGGGTCTGCGCGCGACCCCGCGAGGTCGGCTGTGCTATGGTGCCCCAGCGTGACCGCGGGGGCGAGTCGCACACCCCAGTCCTCACACCCCAACATGGAAGCGCTTCGAAAGACCACGCGGCCCCTCAGATGGCTGCAGGAGCAGGTGGACTCCGAAGAGCGGCGGCTTTTGTTCCAAGCCGTCGTGGTGGGCGTGGTCGTGTGGGCCTTCGTCGCCGTGCTCAAGTGGGGAGTGCACGAGGGCATCGCACTCACCACGCTGTTCGTTCGCGGCGCGCCCAGCGTGGCGGTCGTGTGGATTCCCCTCGTGCTCGGCGCGCTCGGGGTCGCATGGGTGTCGAACCAGCGGGGCCAGACCATCCGCTACCGCGACGCCGACGATCGACTGCACACGTTGAACGCGGTCGAGGGTGACGGGCTCGAGCGCGCCATCGCGCTGTACTTCGCCTCCGAGCCGGCGCTCGATCGCGCATTGCTCGCGGACCAGGGCCTACAGGCGCGCTGGCGACTGCCCACATTCTCACTCGCGCTACGCAAGATGATCGCCAGCATGCTGACGCTCAGCTCGGGCGGCGCGGGCGGTCTCGAAGCCAGCGTGACACTCGTCGGTGAGAGCACCGCCGCGGGCCTGTTCAAACCGCGGGCCGTGCCCAAGATCGTACCCAACGTCGTCCCGGGTGTCCTGCGCGGGCGCTTCACGTGGCTCGAGTCGCTGCGCGACTGGTGGCGCGCAAGTCAGGCCGAAGACCTCCAAGCCGCGCAGCTGTGCGGCATCGCAGCAGCCATCTCGACGCTGCTGGGCACGCCGTTCGCGGCCGCGTTCTTCGCAGTGGAGATCATCTACCGCAGGCAGCCCATCGTCGATCGCTTGATCTACGCGCTCGTGTCGGCACTGATCGCCTTCTTCCTCAATCACGTCGCGACGGGCACCTACTCACCGTTTGCCGCGGTGAACGTGAGCCCGCCGTTGTACGCGGGCCGCTACTATGTCGCGTTGCTCGCGCTCGCGGTCAGCATGGGCCTCTTGTCCACGGGCTTTCGCACGCTGCGCCTGTGGGCAGACCATTTGTTTCACACGCGCTTCGAGAGCGTGGTGAAGCGTCACGTGGTGGGCGCCCTGTGCACGGGGGCCTTCGCCGTCGGCGCAGCGCTCTTGCTCCAGGTGCTCGAGTGGGACTTGCCCCAGGACGCCCAGGGCGCGAGCAGTGCATTTCTGGTGCTCGGCCCCGGCGAAAACGTGATCGACTGGGCGCTGCACGGAGAAATCGGCCTGGGTGTTGCCCTGATCGCCCTCGTGGCGCGCTTCGGAGCCACCATCAGCACCATCACTTCGGGCGGCTCGGCCGGGCTCCTGTACCCCACGCTGTGCTTCGGCTGCCTCGTGGCGTCTGCCTGGGCCGCGCTGTTCGAGCTCGATGCGCCGCTGCTCGTGATCCCGGCCATGACCGCGGCCTTGGCCAGCGTGGCCAACGTGCCCCTCGCCGCGATCCTGCTCGTGATCGAGGGCTTTGGTGCCGAGTGGATCGTGCCGGCCATGTTCGTGCTCGTGCTCGCTTCCGTGTTTGCCCACAAGAACTCGATCTATCGGGCTCAGCGCGAGAGCTTCGACCGAAACCAAATCCTGCCGGGTGTCAGCGTGCGAAGGATTCGCGTGCCTGGGTCGTGGGCGGGCAGCGACCTGCGCACCCTCGGTGTGCGTGAGCGCTTCGGCCTCACGGTGATCGGCATGGTCGATCGCAGGGAAGGGGGGGATGGTGATCTCGACGAGCACGTGGTGCTCAATCCGCGCCCGGACCAGACGCTGACACGCGGTGACGTGCTGATCGTGTTGGGCGAGGACGAGCGCATCGACAGCTTCGCGAAAGCGAGCGCAGAGGCAACCCAGACAGCCCTGCCGGCCCAAAGGACGCCACGCACCTGACCTGGCCGCACGAAGGTGGCAACATGCCGG
>CAYNOM010000840.1:0-3111 GCA_964398415.1 uncultured Polyangiales bacterium
TTCCACCCCGAAGCGCCGTCCGCGCAGAGCGACGTCGAGGCCTTCGTACGCAAGGCCAAGGCCGGCGCCGACGAAGCGATCAGCCAGTACTTCTTCAGCAATGACGCCTACTACCGCTTCGTCGAATGGGTGCGAAAGCTCGGCGTCGAGATCCCGATCATCCCCGGCCTGATGCCGATCGTCGATTACGCGCAGGTCGCGCGGTTCTCGAGCTTCTGCGGAGCCGACATGCCCGCGTTCATCCGCAAGCGCATGGAGCAGTACGAGGGCGACGCAGAGTCGCAACGCGAGCTGGGCATCGAGCTCGCCGTGCGGCAAGCGGAGCAGCTGCTCGCAAGCGGCGCGCCTGGCATCCACTTCTACACGCTCAACCGCTCCGAGCCGACGGCGCGCATCTGGAAGGCGCTGGGGCTGCAGCCGGCCACGCCCAAGACGCGCGCGAGCCACGCGCTCACCGACGGCCCGGTCTGACTCGCACGAGTGCGAGCGACGCCACGTCTCGAATCGCAACGTGGAATCGGCATAGGGGCCCGAGGTAATCCCTCGGGACCCCTGCCACACCACCGGACAAGCGGGTCCGCATCCGGCGGTTCGGAGAGTTGAGGTTACGCGGCGAGCCGGGGAATTCCCAGGTCGTCGAAGTAGCGAGTGGGGAAGGCGATGTTGATCAGCATGGCGGAGTTCTTCCACCAGCGGCGGCCGTTGGCGGCGACCCTCTTGGCTCCGTGTTCCGAGAGTCCCCGGGCACGCAGCTCACGGTAGATCGTCCAGCCTCGGCGCCAGTGCTTGAGATGTAGCGCGCGCAGACGGTGTCGGATCCACTCGTCCAGCTCGCTGAAGACTCTCGGCGTGTCCGCGAGGCGGAAGTAGTTCTTCCAACCCACGAGATACGACCGGAGGTCGTTCGCGACCCGAGCGATGCTCTGACCTCGGCTGCGGCGCGTGATCTCTCGCACTCGTTGCTTCATCGCTTTCAAGGCTTTGGGCGCGACTCGTCGTTTCACCGCACCGCCCGGGCCGCTCCAGAAGGAGTACCCCAGGAGCTTGCGGTTCCGCGCCCAGTCCACGGCGCTCTTGGCTTCGTTGATTCGGAGCTGAAGTCCCGCGTAGAGCCTGCGAAGCAGGCTCATCACACGCTCGCCCGCGCGTCTCGACCGCACGTACACGTTGCAGTCATCGGCGTAGCGCACGAAGGCGTGGCCGCGATTCTCCAGCTCCTTGTCGACCTCGTCCAAGAGCACGTTCGCCAGGAGCGGCGAGAGCGGTCCACCTTGCGGAGTACCCTCGTGACGCTCCATCGCGACCCCGTTCGCCATCATCCCGGCTTCGAGATAGCGGCGAATCAGCCTCAAGAGGCGCCTATCCTCGATTCGCTCCGCGAGCCTGCCCATCAACACGTCGTGGTTCACGCGGTCGAAGAACTTCTCCAAGTCCACGTCCACCACCAAGCGACGACCTTCCTTCACGTACTGCTGCGCTTGCACGATCGCTTCGTGGGCGCTGCGTCCGGGCCGAAAACCGTAGCTGTGCTGCGAGAAGGTCGGATCGAATCGCGGTCCCAGCACCTGCAGGACGGCTTGTTGGATGAACCGATCGACGACGGTCGGGATGCCGAGCTCTCGTACCCCACCGCCGCTCTTCGGGATCGCATGCCTTCGCACTGGCGACGGCTGGTACGTGCCCGCAAGCAGTTGCTCGCGCAGCGCGGGCCAGTGCGTCCTCAAGTGCTCCGGCAACTCATCCACCGTCATCCCGTCGATGCCGGCGCTGCCTTTGTTCCTCCTCACCCGTTTCAGCGCGGCCTGAAGGTTCGCGCGTTCGCACACGCGCTCCATCAGGTCGCTCGCTCCCGAGCGCTCGTTTCCGTGCGTCGCCGTCGGCGCTTCCGCGCTCCGCTCTGTCCTCGGGATTTCGTCCCTGCCCCACAGCGGTAGCTCGAGTTGCCTCGACATCTGCGGCCCTGTGCCTCCGAGACACACGCTCGTTTCGCTCTCCTCGCCGTTTGGCCCTTCGTCCCGATCGCTCGTGACTACTACGGCCTCTGCTGACTTCTCGCTCCGCTTTCGCGTGGCCCTTTCGAGCCCGAGGCGAGATCTCCCCAGGTAAGAACGCGACCCTTCCCCGCACGACCGTCCGATTTACGTCGCCTGAGCCTCGACCATCGGAGCTTCGCGGTCCATTGCCCGCTCGCCCCACTCGGCGCCGCCTCATATCGGCTTCTTGTCCATCGGCCCGCGGTTTCGCTCCCCGCTTCCTCCCCACGGTCGGTCGCCCTTCCGCAGTTGCGGTTCGCTTCGATTGAGATGGTCTCCTTTCGGCGGGACTTGCACCCGCAAGGTCGCGCCCATGCTGGGCGCACAACGCAACGAGCGCGCCACCTCGCTGAGGAGGTAGCGCGCTCGCTTGCTTTCGAGCTTGGCTGCTCAGCCCTTGAGCGGCTTCTTGCGGTGCTCAGCCTTGTACTGCTTGCGGAAAGCCTTGTGGCAGGTCTTGCAGGACTGACCGGTGGCCTTGGCATCGCCCGCCTTCGCCGCGGCGGCGCCGGCCTTGGCCGTCTTCTCCCAGCTCGGATCGGCCGCGTTCCACTTCGCGTCCGGCGCCATCCCCGAGAGCTTCTCCAGGTTGGTGGCCACCTTCGCGAGATCGCCGGCGTCCATCGCCTCTTGCAGGCTCGACTCCATCCAGTCGTGCATCGGGCACGTGCCCTTGCTGCACTCTTCGTCGGCGCGCGCAGCGGGCTGCGCGGCGAACGTCGCCATGCCCACCAGCAACGAGAGACCAAGAACCATCGCAATACGTTTCATGAACCTCTTCCTTGGAACTGCCGCGACTGTGCCTCGGCGTGACGCCGCTGTGGCGCAACATCGACGACGAGCAACTGCGCGCGGTCGCGGACACGGCGATCCGTATCTCGGCGCCGGCCGCGTCTCACGAGTTGCCGAGCACTTGCTGCACATCGTACGCACGGTGGGCGCCGAGCACGCCGCGCTCGGCAGCGACTGGGATGGCGCGATCATCACGCCCCGCGACATGCCGACCTGCCTCGAGCTGCCGCGCTTGGTGCAAGCCCTGCTCGATCGCGGCCTCGATGGCGAGAGCATTTCGAAGATT
>CAYNOM010000841.1:0-3104 GCA_964398415.1 uncultured Polyangiales bacterium
GCGCGCTCTTGACCGCCCACGACCTCAACCTCGCCGACCCCGCTCGATCGCTCGAGCTGAACTTTGACCAGCTCGGTGGCGAGTGTCGTCAGCTCGCGAATCGTGCGGGGCGCGGAGAGTGCCAGCGTGAGCACCGGCGCCGAGTCGTTGTTCTGCTTGAAAATGAGGGGCGGATCGGTGCCCTGCGGCAGGCGCCGCAAGACCCCCTGCACGCGGTCGCGCACGTCCTGGGCCGCGCTGTCGATGTCGCGACTGAGATCGAAGGTGGCGACCACGACGGAGGCACCACTCCCAGAGATGGACCTGAGCTCGGTCAGGCCCTCCACGGTGTTGATGGCCTCCTCGAGCGGATCGGACAGCTCGGATTCGACGTCCTCGGGGGGCGCGCCTGGCAGCGATGTACGCACGATGATCGTGGGTAGATCCACGGCCGGAAAGCGGTCGACGCCGAGGTCGAAGTAGGCCGTGGCGCCGACCACGATCAACGACAGGATGAGCATCGTCGCAAAGACGGGGCGCTCGACACAGATCTCAGCCAACTTCTGCATCAGATGCCCTCACTTCGCCAAGAGCACCTTCTGCCCCTGCTGCAGACTCAAAGGCGCGGCCACCACCTCTTGCTCTGGGGCGAGCCCTTCGACGATCTCCACGAAGCCAGCGCCGCGCCGGCCCGTCTTCACACGCTGCTCGACGATGCGCTCCTGCTCGACTCGCAGCACCTTTTCGATACCAGCAAACGTCACGAGCGCCGCTTCGGGCACCCCGAGCACTTGCTCCGTGTCGACGAGGATCTTCCCCCGCGCAAAGCTCCCCGGGCGCAGGCGGCCGTCGTTGGCGAGCATACTCTCGACGAGCAGGGTGCGACTGTCAGGGGAGAGCGCGGGCGCGACGCGGGCGACCCGTCCCTCGTGCAGCGTGCCCTGCACCTCGAGACGCAGGGTCTGTCCGACCTGCACGAGCGCCGCTTCGAGCTCGGACACCTCGCAGCGAAAGCGCACGGGGTCGACCCGCACGAGGCGCGCGATGGGCGTGGCCGCCGAGACGTAGGCGCCGAGGTTCGTCAGGCGCTCGAGCACCGTGCCGTCGAAGGGCGCGCGAATCGTGGTATCGGAGAGCGCCTGTCGCGCGAGGGCCACCTCGACCGCGCGCTGCTGAAGCGAGGCCTGCCGCACGCGCGCGTCGTCCCGCGCCGCCCCAAGCGCAGCCTCGGCGCGCAGGAACGCGGTCTGGGCAGTCTCGAGCTCCGCGGCAGAGATGAGCGAACGTTGTCTCAGCCCTTTGGAGCGCTCGAGCGTGCTCGCGGCATCGGACAAGGTCGCCTGGGCCGCACGCACCGAGCTCACGTCGTCGATCGACAACGCGCTCGCGTCGCTCTCAGGGCCGAGCCCAAGCTGCGCGCGCACCTGGGCGAGGGCCGCGAGCGCCTGCTGTAGCGAAAGGCGCGCCCTCTCCGGGTCGATTCGCGCGATGATCTGGCCGGCCTTCACCTGCGTGCCGATGTCGACGCCGAGCGACACCACACGCCCCGCGACATTGCTCGAAAGGGTGACTTCCTCGTCGGCGAAGAAGGCTCCCGTGACCTCGATCGCCCGCTCCATGGACCGCGACTCGACCGGCACGAGCCGCACCCGCGCGATCTCACCATCTTCGGGCCCGATGGCTGCCACGCCGGGCCGCGCGGGGCTGTCGCAGGCAGCACAGAGCGCGCACGCGAGCGCGAGGATCCAGACGCCCCAGGGCGCGCGCTGCGTGGCTCTGCGCTGTCTCACGTCTCACTCCCTAGCGCGCGTCGAAACGCGGCGCGTGCCGCAGAAAGGTCGTATTCGGCTCGCACGTGCTGAGCCTCGGCCTCGGTGAGGCGCAGCTGTGCGTCATCGAGCTCGATGACGTTGCCGACACCGGCTTCGTAGCGGCCCTCCGCCAACGAGAGCGTGACACGGGCGCTCTCGACCGCAATCGACGCGGCATTCACCACCTCGACCTGGGCCGCGAGAAGCATGCGCGCGCGCGTCAGCTCGAGGCGAATCTGCTGGCGCAGGCTGTCGCGCTCGGCCGAAAGGGCGATGAGCCTGGCCTCGGCCTGCTTCGCACGCGCACGCGTCGCACCTCCCGACACGATGGGCCACGAAGCCGACACGCCCACGTTCCAGTTCCAGGTGAGTCGGTCGCGACTCGGCCCAGCCTCCTGGACCGTCGACGCTGCGCTCAAGGTCGGACCGTACTCACCGCGCACCGAAGACAGCGTGTGCTCCTGCGCGCGAATCAACGCCTCCATCACGGACACCTCGGGCCTTCGCTGCCAGGCGAGCTCGAGCAGCGACTCTTCCGCGAGGCCCTCCTCTGGAAGTCGGGGCAAGCTGTCGTCGGCCACGTCGTAGTCGGCCCTGCCCTCGATGCCCATTGCCTGATTGAGTGCCTCACGCGCGATGGCGTAGCCGTTCTCGGCCGTGAGCTGTTGCACGCGCGCGTTGGCGAGCTCGGTACGCAGGCGCGCGAGATCGATCTCGGGACGGGCGCCAAGCTCGACGAAGGCCGTTACGCGCGCGAAATGCCGCTCACGATTGTCGAGCGCTTCCCTTGCGACACCAAGCATGGCCTTGGCGGCTCGCGCGTTGAAGAAGCCGAGCGCCACACCGAGCTCGGTGTCGAGCGCGACCGTGCGCTCGACGCTCTGCTGAGCACGCTCCTGCTCGCGACTGTCGCGCAGCCTCCCTTGCGTTTGGCCGAAGTCGTAGAGCAACTGGGTCGCCGTGGCGCCGAAACTGAAGAAGTTGAAGGTGTCGAGGCTCGGCTCCGGCCGATTTTGGGCGAGCTGGGCAGGCACCGCACCGGGTCGAAACACGAAGTTTGCGGTGGTGCGCTGGTAGCTGGCGTTGGCGAGGAGCTGCGGAAGATAGCTGGCGCGAACCTCGTGGCGACGTCCCTCGGCCACCTCGCGCTCCGCCCGCGCGCGGCGCAACGCGGGGTGGTGCTCGCGCGACAGCCGCAGCGCCTCGTCGAGCCCGAGCACGCGGGACTGCGCCGAGACCGTCCCCGCTAGCATCAGCATGACCGCGATTAGGGACAGGAAGCGCATGAGTGCCGAGTCTGCCCCGCAGCTTCGA
>CAYNOM010000842.1:0-3103 GCA_964398415.1 uncultured Polyangiales bacterium
GGCGCGGGCGAGGCCGTCGCGCGGGCTCAGGCGTTGCTGATCCCGGACGTGGTCCCCGATCCGCTGTCGAGCTTGATCAGGATCTTGTAGTAGCCGGAGTCCTGCTTCGCAGTGATCGTGCCATCGCCGTTGTACGTCCCGAAAGACAGGCTCGGTCTGGTCTCGTTGTACTTGCCTATCATTTTGTGCACGAGCTCGCCGACGACGAGTCCTCGGACCTGCTGCATTCCGTACAGGGGAGGTAAGAGCTGACAGCTACAGTACCCGGTCTGGGTTCCATTGGTCAGCTTGACGTTGCCCCTGTCTTGCAGCGACGACCCTTGAGTCTTGCTGCAGGCACTCGTGCACGCGCTGGAGCTCGGATTCAGGGCTGCGCGCACTCTGTACTGCACGGTTCGCGGTGTGCTCCGAGATGTCGGCAGGCGGCCCCAAGTCGCAGTCGCCGTTTGTACGCGCATCGCGCACGAGTCCAGGCTCTGGTTCTGGCCAAACAGCGTGTACTTGTCGGCCATGGCCTGCTCTACCCACTTTGTGATTCCGCAGTGGGCGCCGGTCGTCGGATGGAACTTGTCGAAGAACATCTTGCCGGGACAGCGCATGTCACGATAGCTCCCCCATCTGTCGACCTGCACCGCGCAGTTTGGGGCATCGCTGCATGGCGTCGTCGTATCCGTCATGTTGACGGTCGTGATGCGTCCATCGAGCACATCGTTGATCTTTCCCGCGATGGGAACCCACACATAGGCCTTGCTCCAAGCAAGCTTGCGGAGCTCGGTGTTGAAGGTGTTCACCGCGTCAGCGACCCACTTGCGCTGAGTGCTGGTGAGATTCGCCGTCCCTGGCACGCGATCGAGGGGCGGCAAGCCCATCAACACGAAGTCCGTGACACCCTTTGCGGCCAGGACGTCGATCGTCTTACTTTTCATCGTGTTGAAGACGGATCGTCCAAAGTCGGCACCGTTGCCAGTCTTTCGTGCCTCCTTGATGTCATTCGCCCCAGCCCAAACGATCACCATCGAGTTGGTGAGCTTGCCGTTCTTGTCCTGATACTTGCTGGCAAGGTCACTCGCCTGTTTCTCGAGCTTGCCGATGAGACCACCGCCGCCGTTGGACAGTACACCGGCACCTCCGACGGCGTAGTTTCTGACCTTCGTCGCGATCGCGGGGTTGTCTTGGGTCAGGTAATCCACCCAGAGGTAGCCGTTGGTGAAGCGGTAGTTCCAATATCCACGATAGGCATTCGGACAATAGGGGATGTATCCGCTGCCCAGCCGACTCTGATCCGAGAGGCTGTCTCCGACGATGAAGATGTTGGCAAAGCTCGAGAGGCTCTTGGCTGCTGCCTTGTCGATGCCGGACTCGTCGATGTCTTGGAGTCCGGCGTCTTCGTCATCGGCAAAGGCGAGAGCGCTAGGATCGCCGGGATCGTGCTCCGCGATGCACGCACCAGCGCCGAGGGATGCAAGGATGGTGAACGCCAGAGGCATGAGGGCTCGAGGGCCAAAGAGGAAGCGCTTTGCGCGCTTGATGCAGGGCTCCTGATGGTCGACTCCCCTTGCGGACGAAGTTGCGGCCGACGGCGGCACGTCCGTCCCTGAATCGGGACACGGTTTCGATCGCGACATGTTCCACCTCCTTAGGGCATTCTTGTCGCGCGCAGAGTGACCCTTCATGGCTGATAACGGACGGTAACGTAGAAGTCCCTCATTCCGCGGGGATACTGGCCCGAATGAGACAGCACCTTCATGGTTGGCGATCCAATCAGTCTGTAGAACAGGAGGCTCATACCTGAGGGAAGGCGAGACGCTTTCGGGCGGTGTGGAGCCGTCCCTGTTCTCGGGACGAAACGCCGCACGTCCATGCAAGTCGAACCCGCCGATTTGCGCCCACAAGAGGCGACCACGCTCAACGCGCTCGAAGCGCTGGCTAGGTGCTCAGCCAGCGAGATGCCGAGCATGCTCTTCTCGCGGGGGCGTTGCTTGCGACGCGATAGCCGAACGTGGTATGTGGATGGGGCCACAAATACAGGGGGACGGGTGCGCACGCACAACCTAGGTTCGTTGGTTGCGGCCGTATTGGCCGTGGCCGTGATGTTCACCGCGGTCGATCAGGCCTCGGCGCAAACGGCGACACCTGCCGAGCAGGTCGACGGGGACATCAAAGGCACGATCGGCTTGGGCTTGATTGGGCTCGAGGTGGGGCTGTTGTTGCCACCCCTGTTCAAGCTGCAAGACGAGATCTGGGCCTGGACGGTCTTCCCGGTCGTGGGCGCAGCGGGTGGCACGGTCGCTGGCATCTTCGCCTTCGAGCAGGGCACGCCCGATCGCAGGGTCACGATCCCGATCTTCGCCGCCGGCGTGGCGCTGGTGATCCCGGCCATCGTGGGGTCCTTGGCGATCAAGGCCAAGCGCGACAGTCGGGCGGGCAGCGCGGAGTACGGGGGCTCGGGCCTGATTCGCCTGGGAGACCGAGGCACGCGCCTCGGGGTGCCAGCCGTGGGGGCGACGGCAGCCTACAGCGACGCAGAGCAGCGCCGCTACGGCGCCCGCCAGCGCAGTCAGTTCGGCGTGTCGCTGTTGTCGGGCCGCTTCTAGGCCTGTGTTGATCGAGCGCGTCCGACGCACGCTGAGCGACCGTGCGCTGCTCGACGGAGCCGCGGGCATCCTCGTGGCCTGCTCAGGGGGGCCTGACTCGACTGCGTTGTTGCACGTGCTGTGGGCGCTCCGGGCCGAGCATGGTTTGCCCCTGGTCGCCGCGTCGGTCGATCATGGCCTGCGGCCCGATGCGGCCCAGGACGTCGGGGTTGCGGCGGGCGTGGCCCAAGGGCTCGGAGTGCCGTTCGTCGCCCTCACGGTGCAGGTCGAGGCTGGGGCTTCGCGTCAGGCCCACGCGCGACGTGCGCGCTACGCGGCCCTGATCACCTGCGCCGAGCAGCATGGTTTATCGCGAGTGGCGGTGGGTCACACCCGCGACGATCAGGCCGAGACCGTCCTGGCGCGCCTTCTGCGCGGTACGGGCGTGGGTGGCCTCTCGGCCGCCGCCCCGAGGCGCGAGGATGGCGTGATCCGGCCGCTGATCGACTGCCCGCGGGACGAGGTGCACG
>CAYNOM010000843.1:0-3102 GCA_964398415.1 uncultured Polyangiales bacterium
CATCACGGGCACCCCTGAAAAGGATCGCGCCGCCGTACGCATCCACGACATCGGCATTCGCCTGTTGAAGAACGATCACGGCGAGGTCGGTTGCCAGATCCTCGTCGGCGGAGGGCTCGGTCGCACGCCCGTGATCGCGAAGACGATCCGCGAGTGGCTCCCGAAGCGCGACCTGTTGAGCTACCTCGAAGCCATCCTGCGCGTGTACAACCAGCACGGCGACCGCAAGGACAAGTTCAAGGCGCGCATCAAGATCCTCGTCAACACGCTCGGCGTGGAGGAGTTCACGCGCCGGGTCGAAGCGGAATGGGCGAGCATGAAAGACTCGGCGCTCGAGCTCACCCAAGAAGAGATCGATCGCGTCAGCGCGTTCTTCGAGCCACCCCCGTACGCCGCGCTCGAGAGCTCGGACAACCTGCTCGCGAGCTACCGCATGAGCAAGGACCGCACCTTCGGTCGCTGGGCCGAGCACAACGTCGCGCTACACAAGCAGCCCGGCTACAGCGCCGTCACCCTGTCGCTCAAGACGAAGGACATCCCGCCTGGCGATTGCTCGGATACGCAGATGGATGCCATCGCCCAGCTCGCCGACGACTACAGCTTCGGTGAGCTCGTGGTGACGCACGCCCAAAACATCGTGCTGCCCCACGTGCAGACCGCAAAGCTGGCCGAGCTCTACGAGCGACTCCACAAGCTCGATCTGGCGCGCCCCAACATCGACCTCATCACCGACAGCATCTGCTGCCCGGGCCTCGACTACTGCGACTTGGCCAACGCGCGCTCGATCCCGATCGCGCTCGAGCTGAGCGAGCGCTTCGACGATCTCGACTACCAGCACGACATCGGCGAGCTCAACATCAAGATGTCGGGCTGCATCAACGCCTGCGGCCACCATCACGTGGGCCACATCGGCATTCTGGGCATCAACAAGCGCGGCGAAGAAGCCTATCAGCTCCTGCTGGGCGGCTCGCCCAGTGACGACGCCTCCATCGGCAAGATCATCGGTCCAGCGCTCGGCGCAGACCAGATCGTGGACGCCGTGGAGCGCGTGGTGAAGAAGTACCTGTCTGTTCGCGCATCCGAGGACGAGCGTTTTCTCGACTGCTATCGCCGCGTGGGCGTAGAGCCCTTCAAGGAGGCCGCATATGCCGCTCATTAGACATCGCCAGGTCGTGACGAACGATCCCTTTCGCTTCGTGCGCGATGCCGAGGCCGTGCCCGAGCGCGTCGACATCGTCGTCACCCTACCTCGCTTGATCGCCGAGAAGGCCGCGCTCGCGCAGCGCGAAGGACGCCTCGGAGTCACGCTCGAGCCGACCGATGATCTCGCTGAGCTCGTGCCCCACCTGGCCGAGCTGTCTTTGATCGCGGTGCACTTTCCGAAGTTCGGCGACGGCCGCGGCTACAGTCACGCGCGGTTGTTGCGCGACCGCCATGGCTACCGCGGCGAGCTGCGCGCCGTGGGCGAAGTGCTTTCCGATCAGCTCTTTTACATGCAACGCTGCGGCATGGACAGCTTCTACCTCGTGGATGGAAAAGACGTCGCAGCCGCCATCGCCTGCCTCGACGACTTCAGCGTCACCTACCAGGCGGCCGCCGACGAGCTGCGTCCGCTTTATCGACGAGTCGCGCGCGGGCACGCTCGGGCACGCTGATGCGTATCCTCCTGGTGCGCCACTCCGATGCCGTGAGCGGGGGCGGTGAGCTCGACGATGCCGCGCGCTTTCTCTCCCTCGGCGGACGCCAAAAGGCGCGTCGCGTCGGCGAAGCGCTCGCCGACATGGGGCTTTCGATCACGACCTTCGTCTCGAGCCCGCGCGTACGGGCCGTGCAAACCGCCGAGATCATCGCCGAGGCCATGGGCTTCACGGGCGTCGTCGAGAGCCTACCGAGCCTGTCGTTCAGCGTGCCGGCCTCCCGCGCCGCCCACGACCTCGCAGGGCTCTCGGGTAACGTCGCAGCCTTCGGTCACATGCCCACCATCGCCGAGATCGCGGGGCTCTTGTGCCGACGGGGCGCACCGTCGAGCTTTGCGCCCAGCGAGGCCATCCTGGTCGAAGGTCAGCACGCCCTGTGGGCGCTCGATCCCGACACCCTGACGCAACGGCGCCTATGAGAGCGTGCGCTGCGCGGCGTGCGAGGTTCTCCGCGCCTGCTAGCCTCCGGCGATGTCTCTGACCGGTAAACAGCGGCGTTTCTTGCGCGCCGAAGCCCACTCGCTCGAACCCACCGTCATGATCGGCAAGGAGGGGCTCAGCGATTCGGTCGTAGAGGCCACACTCGAGGCCCTGCTCGCCCACGAGCTGATCAAGGTGAAGGTGCTCGAAGCCTGCCCCCTCGAGCGCAAGCAGGTGGCCGACGCGCTGCCGGGCCTGACCAAGGCCGAGCTCGCGGGCCTGATCGGGCGCGTGGTGATCCTGTACAAGCGCCACCCGCACAAGCCCAGCATCGTGTTGCCCCGCTGAGCTGGGACGTGGCGGGCCGCGGCTGTGCGACTGCCCACGTTTGTCTGCCCGGAAGGCTCCGAAGTGACCGCGAAGTGATTGCGATGATGGAGGTTTGGTCGTAAGCCAGCTCGTGTGCGTCCGCGCACGGCTAGCCGCTCGGAGCCGCTCGGAGCGGAAAAAGCGCACGGAAGAAGCCATGTCTCCCTATCAGACCGACGACCTACGGATCGAGAAACTCCGCCCCCTCATCCCTCCTGCGATCCTCATCGAGGAGCTGCCGATCAGCGAGGCCGCGTCGCGCGTGGTCGCCGAGTCACGGCTCGCGGTGCGCGACATCATGGACGGCCGCGACGACCGCCTGATGGTGCTCGTCGGCCCCTGCTCGATCCACGATGTCGAGGCCGCCAAGGAGTACGGCGAGAAGCTCGCCAAGGAAGCGCAGCGCCTCGAGGCTGACCTCTTGATCGTCATGCGCGTGTACTTCGAGAAGCCGCGCACCACCGTGGGCTGGAAGGGGCTGATCAACGATCCCGATCTCGATGGCAGCTTCGCGATCAACAAGGGTCTGCGCATGGCGCGCAAGCTCCTGCTCGATCTCCTCAACCTGGGACTGCCCGCGGGCACCGAGTTTCTCGACACGATCACCCCGCAGTTC
>CAYNOM010000844.1:0-3102 GCA_964398415.1 uncultured Polyangiales bacterium
GACCATCCCGGTCATCAACGGCCTCACCGACTTGCACCACCCCTGCCAGATCCTGGCCGACCTGCTCACGCTGCGCGAGCACGTGGGACGCGTGCAAGACCTCAAGGTCGCCTGGGTGGGCGACGGCAACAACATGGCGCACTCGTGGATCGAGGCGGCGTCGCTCTTGGGCTTCGACCTCGCGGTGGCCTGCCCGGAGGGCTACGACCCCGACCCCGCCATCGTGGCTCTCGCCCACGCGCGCGGCGCGTCGGTGCGTGTGGTGCGCGACCCGGACGAGGCGTGCACGGGTGCCCATGCGGTCACCACCGACGTGTGGGTGAGCATGGGGCAAGAGGACGAGACGCAGAAGCGCAGGCGGGTCTTCGGGGCGTTCATCGTCGATGGGCGGCGTATGGCCCTGGCCGATCCGGCCGCCGTGTTTCTGCATTGCTTGCCCGCCCATCGCGGGGAAGAAGTCAGCGCCGAGGTCATCGACGGGCCAAGGTCCCGCGTTTGGGACGAGGCCGAGAACCGGCTGCACACCCAGAAGGCCCTCGTCGAGGCCCTCGTCGTCTGAGCTTGTTACAAAGCCCACCTCGGCCGCGGGACGCGCTATTCTCGTGAGCGGGTGACGTCGTCGCACCAAAGAGTGCCCGAGCTCGTTTCCGGGCTCGACGTGCGCAGCTTGCCCCTGTCGGCGCTGGAGGGGTTCGTGTTCTCGCGCATCGATGGGCGCGCGAGCGTCGCCGAGATCGTGACGGTCACGGGCCTGCCGACCGAGCAGGTGGGCGAGATCATCGACAAACTCGTGAAGCTCGGGGCCGTGAGGTTGAAGGCCCTGGAGCCCGAGCCGAGCGCGCGGCCAGCCGGGCGGCCGAGCCAACGTCCGGGGAGCTCACCGAGCCACGTCCCGCACGCGCGGCGGCGGATGCACAGCATGCCGCCCAAGCGTCCCATGATGGCCGAGGGCGCGATCTCGCAGCCGCCACCTGACACGCGCTACAGCCAACGGGCCCACTCGTTGCCGCCGAAGAGCGGCAGCCGTCCGCCGACGGCGGGTCAGCGTGCAGAGTCGCAGCGGCCGCCTCCGGCGCCGTCGCCGCCGCGTCGCGACATGCGCGCGCAGAGTGAGCCGCCGCCCAGCGCAAGGCCGCACGAGCCTGTGCAGCACGCAGCGATCCCGCCCGGTCCACCGTCTCAGCCCGATTTGATCGCGGGCATGCTGCACGCGAACCTGCCTTACGACCCTGCCGAGCTGACCGAGGAAGTCGATCTCCCTCTCGCGCGCAGAAAGCAGGTGCTCGACCTCTACTACCGGCTCGAGCACCTCGACTATTACGAGGCCCTCGACATCCCCTACGACGCCGACAAGAAGGAGGTCAGGCGTGCGTACTTCGCGCTGTCGAAGGTGTTCCACCCCGACACCCTGTTCCGCAAGAACCTCGGCTCGTTCAAGGCGAAGATGGAAGCCGTCTTCAAGCATCTGACCGAGGCCTACGAGACGCTCGGCAAGAAGAAGCTGCGCGAGGAATACGATCGCTACCTCGAGGCGACGAAGAAGACGGAGATGGCCGAGCGCACGCTCGCCTATGAAGCGTCGCGCGTGCGCACAACAGAGCTCGAGCCCGAGGCGCCCGAAATCACGATCTCGCAGGCGCCGCGCATCGAGCCCGAAGCCGAGCGAACGCCGCTCGGGCCCGCACGTCCGGTCAGCGACGAGGCACGGCGTTTGGCGCAGCAGATCATGCAGCGTCGCCTACGTGGCGTGGGCGGTCGTCCTGCGGGCGAGCCCCCGAGGGCGCAATCCATGGCGCCGCCCGCGCCGGCGGCCACCCCTCCCGCGACCGGATCCACGCCGCCGCAGGTGCGCACCGATCCCCGCGAGCTGCTCAGGCGCCTCACACGCACGCTGAAGGACGTCGGGCAGGTCACCGGAACGAACGATCAGGTCATACGGCAAGTGAAGGCCGCGCAGACGGCTTTCGCGAAGGGCGACCTGGCCGAAGCCACGCGCTTGATGCAGCGCGTCGTGTCGGCCGCGCCAGAACGGGAAGACCTACGCGTCGAGTACGATCGCATGTCGAAGCTCCTGTCGCAGAAGCTTGCGAGCGACTACGAAGAGCGCGCCCGTTTCGAACAGAAGGGCGGCAAGTGGGCCTCCGCGGCGCTCTCGTGGGTCAAGGTCTGCGAAGGACGTCCCGAGGACGCCATGGCGCACAAGTCCGCGGCGGCTGCGCTGCTGAAGGCGGGTGGAGACCTGCGAGGTGCACAGAAGTATGCGCAGCAGGCAGCATTCCTCGCTCCCAACGACATCGACACACGCATCCTGCTTGGTCAGGTGTATCTCACGCTCGGCCTCCGATTGAATGCAAAGCGTGAGCTCGACGCTGCCGCCAAGCTGGACCCCGAAAACGAGATGGTGAAAAATCTACTGGCGGACTTGAAGGGGTAGTCGGCGTCATCGCGGAGCATTCCCGCAGCGGGAAGGGCCCTGGGCCCCGCGATGAATCGACCACCGCTTCACGCTTCTCGAAGGACGAAAGCGCGCGGTCCGAGCTGGAAGCACCGGCACTGGAGAGGGGATGGAGAAGGTCATCGGCATCGATCTCGGGACGACCAACTCGTGTGTGGCCGTGCTCGAAGGAGGGCAGCCCGTCGTCGTGCCCAATCGTGGCGGCTACAAGACGACGCCGTCGATGGTGGCCATCACCGAGTCCGGCAAGCGGCTCGTCGGTCACATCGCGAAGCGACAGGCGGTCACGAATGCAGAGAACACGGTCTACGCGGCCAAACGTTTGATCGGCCGCAAGTGGAACACCCCACAGGTCAAGAACGCCATCGCCACCTGCCCGTATCGCATCGTCGAAGGCCCGCACAACGATGCGCGCATTCAGCTTCGCGACAAGGTCTACAGCATCCCGGAGATCAGCGCGATGATCCTCCAGGAGATGAAGATGATCGCGGAGGACTACCTCGGCACCGAGGTCGACAAAGCGGTGGTCACGGTACCCGCGTACTTCAACGACGGGCAGCGCCAAGCGACGAAAGACGCCGGTGCCATCGCGGGCCTCGGCGGCGGGAGCGCCCTGAAGCGCGAGGCGCCGCGGGCGCTGGGCCCGG
>CAYNOM010000845.1:0-3102 GCA_964398415.1 uncultured Polyangiales bacterium
CTGCGCAGTTCGAGCACACGATCGTCGTGACCACCACGGGCTGCGAAGTGCTCACCGCTGCCCGCTAGGCCGGCTAGAAGGAACAGGTCGAGGTGTACCAGTGGGGCTCGCCGTTCGTGGTGATCTGGTAGATGTTGCCACGCAACAACACCTCGTTGTGTCCGTGGGCATCCGACGACCAGATCCAGTCCGCATTCGTGCCGCTCGGAGGGATCGCCGAAAGGGTTCTCCATGGCGCATCGCCATGGTCGCCGTGATCGGTCGCGTAGGCCCAGTCGCAATCGTAGTAATCGCGATTCATCCAGCCTGCGGGCACGCCTTCGCTGGTTCGGCGCACGCGCTAGGTGCGGTCCGTCCCCAGCGCAGACTGATGCATTCCCGGGTCGAGGTGGGCGAGAATGCTCGCGATGCCGCCGCTGTCCTTCGCACGAATCGCGATGACGTTGTCACCGTCGTCGAGGCGGGGAAACAGTGCGTCCATCTGGCGCCAGTCGTTGCCGTTCTGCAGTGTGACAGGCCTGCCGTTGATCCAGACGGAGATGTCGTTGTCGCCCGTCACCAACATGCGCCCGTGGATGCCGCAGCTGTAGTCCTCGTTGGCCCAGCGCTCGTCTTTCTTGTCGCAGATCTCGAAGGTGTCGTCTGTCGGGGTGAAGGTGTCCCTTCCTCCCCGCTGGGCAAAGTGCGCTCCCGCGTCTTGAACGAAGTCGAGATAGCCGTTCCAGAGTCGGGCCTGCAACGGAAAGAGGAGCAGATAATCAGGGTAGAAGTAGAAAGGATTGGTCGTGAGGAGCGCCTTGGCCTGCGTCGCGAAGTACCACTTGGGCGCCGTCGTGTGCTTCAAGCTCTGCTGCATCGGATTGATCCAGCGAAAGTAATCGAAGAAGATGCGCTGCGATGGGATCTCGCTGATCAGGGGATGGTTGTGGCTAGATCCAGGGGTGCGCGCGAGGCTGCTCGTCAGGTAGTAGGTGGATCGCACGTTCGTGGAGACGCTCTTCAAGCGACGGTGGTACTCGAGCACCCGATTCGCGGTCGAGCCAGCGCTCGCCGTTCCGTTTCCGCGATCGTGGGTGTAGCTGCTCTCGAGGTAGCTGCGCCCTGCCGAGGTGGCGTAGGGGTCGAGTAGCTCCACGCGCTCTGGCCGCACGTTGAAATTGGCGGCATCGCGGTTGTGCTCGTACGCCAGATGCATGTGCATGGCCGTGCGCGTCGCAAGTTGGTGACCAAGCGAATGACCGACGAACCAAACCTTGGCGTTGGTCTGTTCTTCGAGTGCCTTGTAGAGCGTGTAGATCGCGATGTCGCCCACCGAGGGCACCCCGTTCGTGCACACCTTGGAGAGGTAGGCCTCCCTCCACTCTGATCGGTCCGTGTTGCACAGGTTCTTCTGTCCGACCATGCGCGAGCACGCCACGCGCTCTACGAATTGCTCGCAGGTCCTGCCGTGCGCTTGGGGCTCGATCTGAACCTGAATCGCTATTCCATCGCTCGAGTTGGGGTCGACGCCGTAAATGAAGCGAACGGCCGCGGCGATCTTGGCGTCGTAGTCGTCGCTGCCCCAGCGTCCCCCACCGATCACGGGTAGGTTCAGGGCGTCCGCACTGGGGCTCGAGGCCGAGTACCTCGAGCTTCCGTTGATCCAGTACTTGTAGCGCATGCCCTTGGGGCCCTGATTCGACCAGATCTTGGCTTCTGCTTCCGATACGTACACTGGCACGAGATCGAAGACGGTGCCCTCGTCGGCAAACTGATTCCAGTAGAAGACTCCGACATTCCAACCGGCCTCCTTCCACGCGGTGAGCGTCTGAATCGTCTCCGAAGATTGCTGCGGGTTCGTCCAGCCAAAGCCTTCCTTGTTGCCCCCGCTGCCTGGCTGCCAGCCGTGAAAGTAGATGACGGTCGGCTTGCTCGGATCGTAGATGGCATTGCTGAGCGCCGCCGGATTGATCTCCCAGTCGTTGCCGAGGGCGTCGACGCTCTTCTCCGCGTCTCCATCCATGTAGAACCACTCGAGCCCGTACGTCAGTGGTCTGCTCGCATCGTTGCCGTCGATGGCCTGGGCTCGTGATGTCTGCAGGAGCCACGCGCCCATCCACATGGTGATCAGTATTGTCGAGTGTTCCAACCAGTACGAACGGCTCCTCGGTTGAGGTCTCGTCATGCTTCCCCTCCTTCTGGTGAACCGCGCAGCGATTCGCTACGCCCCTCGAAGCAAAGCAATTGCTCGCGAGGGCCGCGGGGACGCGAATTCGGCTCGGATTCGCGGCGATCCGCGCGCGAATCAAGCAACGTGTAGAGTGTCCGTGCTCAGAAGCTACCACTCGCGCCAATGCCATAGGCAGCGTGGGATAGTCGGCTCGGTGTCACCACGACGGACGTTCTGCGCGAGAAGACCTGAAACGCATCTTCGGGAACGAACAGGCTCGACAAAAGTAAGGCCACACCGATGGATTGGGCGAGTCCGTCGAGGATCAGGAGGCCACTGCTCAGCTCATCGCACGGCTGCATGGTGCAGACGTCGTTGCGTAGATCGAGCCAAGGGCCGGCGACCGGGATGCCCAGATCGCTCTGTGTGTTGTAGGTGCTCGTCTGGTCGTAGAGCAGCGACGGACCATAGGACGCGCCAAAGAGCACCGCGCCCGTGATGAGCAAGGGACGATTGGGCCTGTAACGTGTGACCCCGTCGGCGTCGCTCCGCTCAGGCGGTTCTTCTGCGTGCGCAGGGGGGATGGACAGCGTCAGAAGGCTTGCGACTGCGGCGAGCCCGAGGCCGAGGCCGTGGTGCGTTCGCGTGGTCATGATTTCCTCCGATCGAAAGCGCCGCGCCTTGGGCAACGGCGACTCAGTGGGGTGCGTGCACTCCGCGTCTCCTGAACGAAGCGTCCCACAGCGAAGAGGCGGGGGCCTCGTCCTGGGTTGGGGCTCCCCGGGCGGGGACGTGTGTTGCGCCGAGCGCGGCTGTCGGGAAGGGTGGCCGTTCTCCGCACCTTCGCTGTCTCGTCGACGCGTGAGGCGCGCCACTCAGGCTTGAGATGCCGCTCGGGGCGACGCCCGGGTGCGGCGGGGGGATGGCAGCGTGCATCTCTATTCCCTCGATCG
>CAYNOM010000846.1:0-3099 GCA_964398415.1 uncultured Polyangiales bacterium
ACGCAGATCTTGCCTGCGATCATCACATCGGTGGCGCGCTTGATGCCATCGAGCAGGGATTCACGGCAGCCGTAGAGGTTGTCGAACTTGCTCTTGGTCACCGAGTCGTTGACGTTGATGGCAGGCGCGAACAGGGCGCCTTTCTTGCTCATCTCGTAGAGGCGGTGCACACCCGTGGTCGTCTCCTCCGAGATGCCGCGGATGCCGTCGGGCCCCTTGAACATCTCGGGGTACTTGTCGTGCACGAGCTTCGTGAGATCGCCGCCGTCGTCGAGGATCATGTTCGGGGCCTTGCCGCCCGCAAAGGCCTTGAGCTGCTGCTCGAGGCACCAGTCGTACTCTTCGTTGGTCTCGCCCTTCCAGGCGAACACAGGCACGCCCGCAGCCGCGATGGCAGCCGCCGCGTGATCCTGCGTCGAGTAGATGTTGCAGCTCGTCCACGTCACCTCGGCGCCGAGCTCGCGCAAGGTCTCGATCAGCACGGCGGTCTGGATCGTCATGTGCAGACACCCCGCGATGCGCGCCCCCTTGAGCGGCTTTTGCGCGCCGTACTCGCGACGCAGCTCCATCAGGCCGGGCATCTCCGTCTCGGCGATCTGGATCTCTTTGCGGCCCCAATCGGCCAGGCTCATGTCGAAAACCTTGAAATTCTGCGTCATTTCTTTCTCTCCGTATGCGCTCTGCCGCGGCCGAGCGCGCTCGTTCCGTCACTTCTGCGCCGTGCCACCATGAACTGCCAATGCACCCCACTGTCGGGCCCCTTGCCGCACAGCGACATCGGGATCGGGTGGACGGCCACATCCGAGAGGCCAGCCCGATGCGCGAGCGCGCTCAGCTCTTCGGCCTCGAAACCAAGCCACAGGTCCGCTTGCTCTGCACGCAGCGCTTCGTCGTCATGGGGCGCGTAATCGATCACGACGAGCGCACCATTCGGGTGCAAGAGCCGCGACAACGACGCGACCGCCGCCGCAGGCTTTGGCGCATGATGCAAGACGCGCGACGCAAACACGACGTCAGCGCCGCCACGCGCGTGCACCGCCTTGCGAAACGCCTCGCTGTCGTAGGTCTCGCACAAGAGCGTGACGTTGCGATAGCCGCGCAGACTGAGGCGTCGCTCCGCGCGCGCGAGCTGCACGCCCTCCCGATCGACTGCGATCACGTGCTCGAACAACGGCGCCAAGAGATCGAGGGAGGCCCCCTCCCCCGTGCCCACATCGACGGCCAAACCGCGGCGCCCCATCAGCGGCGCGAGCGCGGACAGATAGGCGGGAAGCTCGTGAGGCAGCTCGCCCGGATCGCGCGGCTCGTGCGCGGCCCCGAAGAACGCGCGCACCGACGCATCGCGCGAGTCGACGAGGTCGTGCACCCGCGCGAGGCTGCCATCCTGGAGGCAGAGCTCACGCCCGGCACCCAGCCCATCCGCCACGACGGCATCGCGCGCGGCGTCGTCGGAGAGCCGCACGAGCACCCGGGTGCCCTGCTTGCGAACCGCGAGCAGCCCCGCTTTTCTGAGCGGCGCCACGTGCCGCGAGACGTTGGGCTGGCCTTCTCGCAAGAGCTCCGCGAGCTCGCCGATGGTGAGCTCCTCTTCGGCCGCAAGCGCCAGAAGTCGCAGGCGCACCGGCTCGGCCAGGAGCCGATACAACTCCCAGCGCGCCCCCGAGACCTGAGCCGCTTCACCCATGCCCTTGCTTATATGCTCCTATGCACATAGACGCAAGCAGCGGCGACCCGGACCTGCAACGGACCTTGCTGACCGCCGGTCAATCTCGTGCGTACACTCTCGCAACCCCTCGATTTCCTTGATGCTCGTGAGCCCGCACACGCCGTTTACCGGGGCGCGCGGATAGCGTTGGGAGATATGGGACAGCTCGCGTTTCAAACCCATCCTTCGCGCTACCGCCACTTCAAGCTCTCGGTCGAGGGCAAGACGGCGCGGCTGTCGCTCTCCGTAGACCCGACCGCCGCACTCGATGGGAAAAGTGAGCTCAAGCTCAACTCCTACGACCTCGGCGTCGACATCGAGCTGGCTGACGCCCTCGATCGCCTGCGCTTCGAGCACCCGGAGGTGCGTGCCGTGGTGGTCGAGAGCGGCCACGAGCGCGTGTTCTGCGCGGGCGCCAACATCACGACGCTCGCCGGCTCGGCCCACCACTTCAAGATCAACTTCTGCAAGTTCACGAACGAGACGCGCCTCGCCATGGAGGATGCCTCGCGCCACAGCGGCAAGAAGTTCCTCGCAGCCCTGAGCGGCGCAACGGCCGGCGGCGGCTACGAGCTGGCCTTGGCTTGTGATCGCATCCTGCTCGTGGACGACGGCTCGAGCGCCATCAGCTTGCCCGAAGTTCCCCTGCTCGGCGTGCTGCCCGGCACCGGCGGCCTCACGCGCCTCGTCGACAAGCGCGGCGTGCGCCGTGATCTGGCGGACGTCCTGTGCACGACCAGCGAAGGCATTCGCGGTCAGCGCGCCCTGCGCTTTGGCTTGTGCGACGCGCTCGCACCCAAGAGCCAGTGGGCCGAAGCCGTGGGCAAGCAGGTCGAGATCCTGATCGCCCAGGCCGAGGCCGAAGGACACACGGAGGCGGGTGCCGGCATCGAGCTACCCAACGTGACCTTCGAGAGCACCGACAAGGGGCTTCGCTATCGCCACGTCACGGGCGACATCGACCGCGCCGCGCGCGTGGCCGAGCTGACGCCCGACGGTCCGGGCGAAAACGAGCCGACCACCGCCGAGGGCATGCTCGCCCGGGGCGCCGAGCAGTGGGCGCTCGCCGCGTTCCGTGAGCTCGACGACGCCCTGCTGCAGCTCCGCTTCAACTACACCGACGTCGGCGTCATCGTGCTGAAGACGCGCGGCGATCTCGAGCGTGTGCGCGCGCTCGACGCCGCCCTGCACGAGCTGCGCAATTTCTGGCTCGCACGCGAGATCCTGTTGTTCCGGGGACGCGTGCTGCGCCGCCTCGACCTGAGCGCGCGCAGCCTGTTCGCGCTGGTAGACGAGGGGAGCTGCTTCGCCGACTCACTCCTGGAAATCGCCCTGGCCGCCGACCGCGTCTACATGCTGGACGACGAAGAGGGCAAGGTTCGCATGGCCGTGGG
>CAYNOM010000847.1:0-774 GCA_964398415.1 uncultured Polyangiales bacterium
CGAGCTTGGACATCAAGAACCTCCAGAATGATGACGTGGCAGCAAGAGTGGATCCTTGGTGGAGGTCCGCCATGCGGTCATTTGTCGCGGCCGCACAAGCGCACCGCGGATCGACGCGGCATGCGCCTGGCGGCTCGGGAAACCGCGCCTATCTAAGGAAGATGTTGTGCCGAAGAGCTCTCGCCTGCGCGCTCGTCATGGCCACCGCCTGCGCGAGTGAGCCGCTGTCCTCGAAGGAGAATCTGCCACGGTCGCGCCCCGTCGTGCGCGTGGGCTCACCCGACTTGGACGCGGGTTCGAACAGCGCTAGCAACTCGAGCGACTCCGGACAGCCCGAAGTTCCAGGCGACGCGCAGGCGCAAGACGCGGGCGACGAACGCGCCGACCCAGTCGACTTTCACGTACCGGGAACGCAGATGGGCGACGTCCACGAGGCCCGCTATCGCTCCTCCGACGAGTGCGCTGGATGCCACCGCAGCGACGACCTGGAGCATGCGCCGGCAAGCACGTTCGGTGGTAGTCTGATGGCCGTCTCGGGCATCGATCCCCTCTTCTACGCGCAGCTCGCCACTGCCGAGCAGGACGTGCCGGGTGTGGGGTACTACTGCCTGCGCTGTCACGTACCTGTGGCCATCATCACGCAGAATGCCCGCGATTCATCCGGACACTCGCTCGACGCGCGCGATCGCGAGGGCGTGAGCTGTCACTTCTGTCACAGCATGATCGACCCCCTCGTCGAAACGCCGAGCGACAGCGTCGCCACCGCCCTGGCGA
>CAYNOM010000847.1:784-3098 GCA_964398415.1 uncultured Polyangiales bacterium
CGTCGAAGAGCTACCGGAGCAATACGGCAACGCCATGTTCGTGCTCGATCCACAGATGCGGCGCCGGGGGCCGTACGCAGACGCGGAGCCCCCGCACCAGCACGAAGCTTCCGACTTTTTCCGCCAGGCGCAGATGTGCGGGACCTGCCACGATGTCGGCAACCTCGCCGTGTCACGAGACCCGGACGGCACGTACCGGTACAACGCGCCCAATGAGCCATCGCCAAGCGCCGACCCCCTCGCGCAGTTTCCGCTCGAGCGGACCTTCAGCGAGTGGCGCCTGAGCGCGTTCGCGCGCGACGGCGTGGCCATGGCGGGACGGTTCGGAGGCCCAGGAGCCGACGTGGTGCGCACGTGCCAAGACTGCCACATGCCTCGCTTCGAGGGCTCAGGCGCGAGCGGGGCGAGCGCGCGGAGCGATCTCGCCCGCCACGAGTTCGCAGGTGCGTCTTCGTGGGTGCTCCAAATTGTCGCCGAGTACTACGGCGACCAGGTCGATCAGGCTGCGCTCGCCACGGGGCGTGAGCAGGCCGACGCCATGCTGCGTCGTGCAGCCTCCCTCAGCGCCGAGCGACGCGGCGACGGGCTCGCCGTGCGCGTGACCAACGAGTCCGGCCACAAGCTGCCGACGGGCCACATCGAAGGGCGGCGCGTCTGGGTGTCGGTCGACTTCGTGGCTGCAGACGATTCTCTGGTCTCTCGCCGCGGGCATTACGACACGGCCACCGCCGAGCTCGACGAGCAGAGCACGACGGTCTTCGAGATGCACGTTGGGCTGAGCGCCTCGGCCGCAGGGCTGACCGGCCTGCCTGCCGGCGTGACCACCCACATGGCGCTCGCCGACATGATTGTGAAGGACAACCGCATTCCACCGCGCGGCTTCAGCAATGCTGCCTTTGCGGCCGCCGGTGCGCCGGTCGTCGGCGCCGCCTACGCCGACGGGCAGCATTGGGCAGACCTGAGCTTCGAGATCCCGAGCGGGGCCACGCGGGCCATCGTGCGCCTGTACTATCAGACCGTCTCGCGCCACTACATCGAGGCACTGCGCGAGGGAAATCGCAGCGATCACTGGGGCGAAACGCTGCATGATCTGTGGCAACGAACGGGACGCGGCGCACCGGTGCTCATGCAGGAGATCAGCGCAGCGCTGTGAGCCCGCCGCGAGGCGAGCTCACGCTCCCAGGGGCTCGAAGCGGGCCTGGAAGAAGCGCAGGTACGTGGGCTCGTAGGTCATGCGAAGCCCCTTGGCCTTCTCGCGCGCGTCCCACACCTCCAGCACCGACTCCGCCACCACATCCATGTGCGCCTGCGTGTACACGCGCCGCGGAATGGTGAGGCGCACCAGCTCGAGCTTGGGAAGACGATTCTTCCCCGTGGTGGGGTCGCGCCCCGCCGAGACGGCTCCGCGCTCCATACTGCGCACGCCGCCCTCGAGGTACAGCTCTGCCGAGAGCGTCTGCGCCGGGAACGAGTCCTGGTCGAGATGCGGGTAGAATTGTCGCGCATCCAGGAACACGGCGTGGCCTCCGATGGGCCGAACGATCGGCACCCCCCAGCCCCGGAGCTTCTCCCCGAGGTACAGCACCTGACCCACCCGAGAGCGCACGTAGTCCTCGTCGATGCTCTCCTCGAGCCCGATGGCCATCGCCTCCAGGTCCCGCCCGGCGAGCCCGCCGTAGGTGTGTAGTCCTTCGTAGACCACGACCAGATTGCGCGCCTGCTCGAAGACGTCCGCGTCGTTGAGCGCCAGAAAGCCGCCGATGTTGACCAGACCATCCTTCTTGGCGGACATCGTGCAACCATCGCTGAACGCGCAGGTCTTGCGCACAATCTCCGCGATGCTCAGGTCCTGACAACCTGGCTCGCGCTGCTTCACGAAGTACGCGTTCTCGATGATGCGAGTGGCGTCGAGGTACAGCGGGATCGAGTAGCCCTGAAGCAGCTCACGAACGGCGCGCAGATTGGCGAGGCTGACCGGCTGACCGCCCGCCATGTTGACCGTCACAGCCACGCAGACGTAAGGCACTCGATCTGCGCCCACCCGCTCGATCACACGCTGCAGCTTGCCGAGATCGACGTTGCCTTTGAACGGGTGCTCTGAGCTTGGATCGTGGGCCTCGTCGATGACGACATCGATGAAGCTGCCTCCCGCGAGCTCCTGATGGAGTCGAGTGGTCGTGAAGTACATGTTGCCGGGGATGGTGTCGCCCGACTTGATGAGCAGCCTCGAGAGTAGATGCTCAGCGCCGCGCCCCTGATGCGTCGGCACGAGATGGCGATAGCCGAAGATGCGCCGAACGACGTCCTCGAGATG
>CAYNOM010000848.1:0-1179 GCA_964398415.1 uncultured Polyangiales bacterium
CGTCGCGGGTTTCTGCCACCTCGTCCGCCTCGGCGTAGGGCTCGAGGCGCGCCGCCGGTGCATGTCCTTCGCTGAGCCGTGCGCTCAGGGCCAACAGCTCGCGCGGTACGTTGCCCGTCTTGGCGAGCTCCGCGTCCAGGGCGCGGATCTCGGCATCCAGGCGAAAAAGCTCCGGGTCGGCCTTCACCAGCGAGAGCAGCAGGCTGTCCGGCGTGGGCGAGCCTTCGCGGCGCTCGGTGCGCAGCGCAACGGCACTCGCCTCGCGCGCCATCAGGTCGGCATAGACGCTCCCGCTGCGGGAGGCGCTGTCACGCGTCGCCTCGATCTGGGGCAGCACGGGCGTGAGCTCGCGCTCGAACTGGGTGAGGTGGCGCTCTGCCTCCGCGAACTCGCAGCGCGACAGGTGCACGTAGCCGCGCAGCACCGCGGCCTCGGCGGCGAAGGGCGAGCGGGAAAAGCGCGCCTCGAGCTGATCCAGGCTGTCGAGGGCCGCCTCGTAATCGCCACCCTCGTAGCTGGCCCACGCGGCCTCGAACATGGCCTCGGGCAGGCGCTCGGAGTCGTTTGGAACCTGAAAGTAGTAATAGAAGGCGTCGTTGGCGCGTCCAGTCTCGTGGGCGACGCGGCCGAGCGCGAGCTGGGCGAGATCGCGAATCGGAAAGAAACGCTCATCGACGAAGAAGGAGTAGGCGTCGTCCTTGCCCGCCTCCGTGATGGCGCAGAAGCGTCGCTCGGCCTCGCGATAGTCACGAGACTTGGCCGCCATGGCTCCGAGTAGATACTGGGCGCTGGCGAAAAAGCGGCTCTTCTTCGTCACCGCACCGAGCTTCGCGGCGGAGGTGAGGTCTTGCCGGTCGTAGGCGGCGCGACCTTCGAGGTAGCTGAGCTCGTTCGCTGCGTCCTCGGGCAAGCGATCGCGATGAAAGGTCGCGAGCCGCGCCGCGGAAGCGTCGAGGTTGCCGCGCGCAAGGGCGATATCGACGGCCCTGCGATAGGCGGGGCCAAACGCAGATCCGTCCGGACCGCGCCCGAGGATGCGCTCGACCACGCGCTCCGCGCTCGTCAGCGCAAACTGCTCCATCAGCGCACTCGCCAACATCAGCTCGGCGACGTGAAACTCGTCGAGCCCGGCAAAATCGCGAAAGCGCGGCCCCTCCACGATCTCGAGCAACAAGGACA
>CAYNOM010000848.1:1279-3082 GCA_964398415.1 uncultured Polyangiales bacterium
GCACGTCGTACTCACCTTCGTCGTCTTCCGGCAGCTCTTCGGCCATGTCCGAGTCATCGCGCAGCATGAGCCGTATCTCGGTGCGCATGCCCTTCTTGATCTCGAGCCGAAAACGCTCGCTTCTGACGTAGCGATATTCGCCATTGGTCTTGGCCGATTCGCGGATCTCGACTCCGATCTCGTGTAGGCCCGGCGTGGCAAAGCCCTCGAACAGGCGCGCTTCCCCCGAGCTGAGCGCGCTGCCGTCCGAGTCGTGCACGACCACTCCATCGAGGCGCAGCGTGATGTGCTCGAGTCGCTGCTCGTCGGCGCGGCGCACGACCCAAAGCTCGATCGGCGTGCGAAACAGGCTCTTCGTCAGCACGGAGGCGCGCGCACGGGCCTGGATCAGCGCGTCGAGCACGCTCGACAGGCGCGCTCGCACGGCGGTGAGATCCGGTTGCTTCGGGCCTTCAGGGACGGTAGCGGGAGCGGACGTGTTCTCGGCCTCCGGGCCCTTCGCGTTGACGTCGGTCGTCTCGGACGGCGTGGGCGGCGGCGCTTCGGTCCCCGCGTCTTGGGCCGATGCGCTCGCGCGCATGCAGGCGACGAGGAGTAGGCACAGAAGAGGGCTCGCTCTATTCATGGGGCCTCCGAGCGTCAGAAACCGAAGGGCAGAAACATGGAGAGCCCCAACGTCGCCACCAGGTTGTTCACGATGCGTGATTCGCCGAGCAGCTCCTGCTGAAGCACGTGATCGCGTAGGTCGAGGCGCACCCCGAGCCAGCGTGTGGGGTAGAACTTGAACGCAAAGCCCCCGCTGAAGGTGAGGCCTCGGGCGGAGCGGTTGTCGGTGATGCCACCTCCGAGTGCCAGGCCGAAGTCGAAGCGGGTGATGTGACTGCCGAACCAGCGCAACTTTCCGTAGGCCATGCTCCAGAGCAGATGCCCTTGATACAAGTACGCGGGGTTTTCTTGATCGACGAGATCGGTCGCGATGCGCTCTTCGATGATGTCGACGAGCTCGCTGCGCGTCTCTGTGTAACCGAAGCTCGCCTCGAGCCCCAAGTCCTCACTGAAGTGAAAGGTGTAGGCACCGCCCACGAGCCACGACGAGGACGTGAGATCGGCCGCATAGACGCCGCCGAGCACGCTCAGCTCGTGGCGCAGCGCCTTCTGAAACAAGCGCTCCTGCACGCCCCGGTATCTGCGCCGCGCATTGAGCTCATCGCGCAGCGCTTCATCGATGCACTGGGCGCGCGCGCGGCCTGGCCCTGCGGTCGTGCCGATCGAAACCAGGAGGACTATCCACAGCAGGGCGGCGACAGGGAACAGCCATCGAAGCGGGAGGGCTGTTCGCCCGAGCCTCAGCATGGTCACTAAGATAACGAAACGCTTGGATGAATTGCTAGTGCCCCTGCCCGGATCGCTTCAGCAGAGGTAGCGTTCGCCGGTGTCGCACAGCAGCGTGACCACGCGCTGTCCTGGCCTGAGCGTTTTCGCGACCTCGAGCGCTGCGTACACGTTCGCGCCCGACGAGGTGCCCACGAGCAGCCCCTCTTCATGGGCCAGACGTCGTGTGGTGCGATCTGCGGCGACGTCGGTGACCGCGATGACCTCGTCGATCAGCGAGCGGTCGAGCACGCTCGGCACGAAGCCTGCGCCGAGGCCCTGGATGCCGTGGAGGCCCGGCGGCCCGCCCGAAAGCACGGCGCTGGCGCGCGGCTCGACGGCGATGATGCGCAGCCCCTCGGCGCGCGGCTTCAGGGCCCGCGCCACACCGGTCAGGGTGCCGCCCGTGCCGACCCCGGCGACGAACGCATC
>CAYNOM010000849.1:0-678 GCA_964398415.1 uncultured Polyangiales bacterium
GCTCAAGGAAGAGTCGCTCGACGACGCCGACGAGTTGCCGCCCCCCGAGGAGCTCGCAACGGACGCCATCGCCGAGCTTGTCGAAGCCGTCGCTGAACTGAACAAGGTTGTCGCGCTCCTGGAGAACGGCACCGGCGCCAAGCCCGCAAAGGTGGCTCGGGCATGAGCGAAGAACTTCCAGAGGGGTGGGTGGAGGCACCGCTCAAGGTGCTTGTAGATGTCCTGGACGGTCGGCGCGTGCCGGTGAACTCCGATGAGCGCGCGAAGCGTCATGGATCGGTCCCCTACTACGGCGCGACGGGGCAGGTTGGGTGGATCAACGACTTCATCTTCAACGAGGAACTCGTTCTCCTGGGCGAAGACGGTGCGCCGTTCCTCGATAGGTCGAAGCCGATCGCGTACCTGATCAGCGGGAAGGCATGGATCAACAACCACGCGCATGTCCTCCGAGCGCGAAGTTCGGCGACCACGAACAGGTTCGTCAAGTACGCTCTCGACGCCTTCGACTTTCACGAACACGTAAACGGAACTACGCGGCTGAAGCTCACGAAGGGCGCGATGGAGACTATTCCTGTTGGTCTTCCGCCCCTCGCAGAACAACGCCGGATCGTCGCGAAGGTCGAAGAGCTCCTCGAAGAAGTGAACCGCGCGAAGGCCCGGCTCACCAAGGTGCAGACG
>CAYNOM010000849.1:688-3080 GCA_964398415.1 uncultured Polyangiales bacterium
GTCGGTGTTGGCGGCTGCGTGTTCGGGCGAGCTGACACGGGAGTGGCGGGAGCAGCAGGACCGTCGCGAGCCCGTGTGCACGGCCGTCGTTGATGACGTTGACGACGACGATCTTCTTGATGAGCTGCCGCCGACATGGGGCAAGGTGCGCCTTGCGACGGTTATCGCCGATTCGTTCTACGGCCCGAGGTTCTCCTCCGAGGACTACGACGAGCGGGGAGTTCCTACGGTCCGCACGAGTGACATGGATTTTCAGGGTCGCCTCGTGCTGGCCGATGCTCCTCGCGTTCGAGTGCCTGCGGGGGACATGAAGAAGTACGGTCTTCAAGACGGCGACCTGCTGCTCACGCGAACGGGTGCAACCATCGGCAAGTGCGCGCTGTATCGCGCACACTTTGGGCCGGCTATCCCGAGTGCATACCTCATTCGCTTCCGGTTTGACTTGGCCAAGGTCACGCCCGAGTACGTGCTGCGTTTCATGCAGTCTCCCTATGGGCAGCGACTGCTCGGTATCGGGCAAACGTCGGTTGCCCAGCCAAACGTGAACGCAAAGGTTATCGGACAGTTTCCGTTCCCGCTCCCGCCACCCGCTGAGCAGCGTGCGCTACTGCGTCTCGTGGCTGATCTACTCGGCCTTGCCGACGCCATCGAATCGCGTCTGCTCGCAGCACAGCGACGTACCGAAAAGCTCCCGCAGGCCATTCTCTCGAAGGCCTTCTCCGGCGAACTCGTGCCGACCGAGGCCGAACTCGCTCGGCTCGAAGGCCGAGACTACGAGCCTGCGTCGATGCTGCTTGAGCGGGTGAAGGCTGACGCGGCCACAGGGCCGACGAAGAAGAAGCAGCGCGCTACGAAGCGCCAGCAGGGGGTGTCTGCATGAAGCTCACAGGTTTCCAAGTTCAGATGTTCAAGGGCGTGATCGACTCCGGGTTCGTTGAACTCGAAGACCTCACCGTGCTCGTGGGCAAGAACGAGGCGGGCAAGACCACCCTGCTGAAAGCGCTCCACAAACTGAACCCGGCGACGCCCGAGCCCTACGACATCGATTCGGAATGGCCGCGCGGACGCCGCAGGGAACGACGCGATGACCATACCGTCTGCACTGCCCGCTTCACGCTCAGCCCAGAAGAGATCCAGGAACTCGGAAAGATAACGGACCGAACAGGGACGCTAGATTCCGTTCGAGTGTCACGAGACTACGCCGGGCGTCTCGAAGTGTCGTTCCCAGAGGATCTCTTCCCCGACAAGCTGCACCCGAACCAGGTGGACGAGCAGTGCTCCGCGATCCCGCAAGTACCGCACGAGGGCGTCGGGAAAGAGTTCGCCAAAGTCGCAGAGCAGTGCCGTACCGAGGCGATTCGAGTCGCCCACGAGGGGCGGTATTCTGAGCTGGAACAACTTCAAACCCGCCACACAGCCGAACTTACCAAGGTGCTTGCTCCTGACGGGCAGCCAGAGCGCGCCGGAGAGGATCAGTACCGCGCAGCCTATGCGAACGCCGTTCAACGCATCGCGCAGCAACTGCCCTCGATCCCATCCATGCAGAAGGCTGCGCACGAGTACGTCGTCCGCCAACTGCCGAAGTTCATCTACATGGGCGACTATCGGACATTCAAGGGGAAGGCGTTCCTCGATCAGGTGAAGCAGCGCCGCGACAAGAAGCGCCTCGACGGGGACGACGAGACCTTCCTCATGGTTCTCGGCATCTCGGGCCTGGACCTCAACGACTTGGTGGCAAAGGGCGATAAGAACGACCGTGACCACCGGCAGTACGATCTCGACGACGGGGGCAAGACGCTGACCGCGACGTTCAAGGAGCGGCTCAAGCAGCGCGAGTACCGAGTGGAGTTCCGGGCGGATGGCCAGGAGTTCTACACGATGGTGACCGACAACCAGGACGGAGCGCTGATTAAGCTCGAAGAACGCTCCAGGGGATTTCAGTGGTTCTTTTCCTTTGATCTCTTGTTCATGCATGAGAGCGGCGGAACGTTTCAAGGCTGTGTCTTGCTGCTCGACGAACCCGGCTTGCATCTGCATCCCGGAGCGCAGACGGATCTCCTTGCACGGTTGGACGAGTATGCGCGCGACAACACGTTGATCTACTCGACCCACCTTCCGTTGAGCCAGCCAGAGTCCAAGCTCACGCTGCAAGCCGCGCTTGGGATGAGTGGTCGAAACAGCTACCTCGTTGCCGAAAAGAACGTCGTTGTGGAGGGTGCCGACGACTACATGCTCCTGAGCGCGTTGTCGGAGCTACTCGTCCGTTCCAATCAGACGGCGCTTTCCGAGGAGATCATGATCACGGCAGGCGGTGGTGCGTCCGAAGCCGCATACATCGCCACCTTCATGATCGGCCAGAAGCTCGATGTCGTCGTCCTGCTCGACTCCGACG
>CAYNOM010000850.1:0-3077 GCA_964398415.1 uncultured Polyangiales bacterium
GCTGTCTCTCGAGATGCACCACGAATGACGACCACTCGCCACGGTGAGGAATGTCGAGCTCGGTGCTGGTGGGGGCGTAACCCCTGGCTTGCACGGAGAGCTTGGCTCGGCCGGCCGGCAGCACGGCAGATGCGAACCGTCCAAAGCCATCGCTCTCCAACGCCCAGCGCTCCTCGCCCTTGTCCATGGCGAGTGAGATCGTGGCGCCGCAGATCGGCTCATCGCTCTGGGCATCGAGGGTTCGGCCGTGCACGCGGTGGCGATCGCGGCGGCCTTGGCGCGGTGCTGGACGAATGCTCGCGCCGGGCAGCTCGCGTCCTTCGTCCGTCTCATCCGAAGCCAGTGTCGAAGATCGTCGTGCGGTGGTGGTGATCGCCAGCAACAGGGCAGCGGCGAGCGCGGCGGCGGCCCAGCCGACGGGCAAGGGGCGCGCTTCGACGACGGTCAGCTCGACGGTGGATTCGGCGGGCGGGTAGGCGCCTGTGGCGTCGCCTTCGCTGCGCGCGGTGATCGGAAGAGGACCCGGCGGCGCGTCGATCCAGAGCTCGGCCTCGAACGTACCGTCCCCGGCGCTGACGACCGTCTCGAGGTGTCGCGCGCCTGCGTACAAGCCCACGGGCACCTGTGCACGCGGCCCCGCCGCGGTGTCTACGCGGCCTCGGACGTGAATCGGATTGCCGGACTCGGGACGCTCATCCTCGGCGTGCAGCGCGAGCTGCACCGCGCGACGGCGCACGACGCGGGCCTCCGTTTGGGCTTCGGCCCGGCGATCGTCCCGCAGCGATTCGATCCGAATCAGACCCGGACCCGGGTTGCCGAGCAGCGTCGTCTGCACCTCGAGCGTCAGCTTGCCGAGATCGTTCGTGAGGCCTTCGCTCAGCACCCGGCCACTCTCGTCCAGGAGCTGCATGCGGATCTGATCGCCTCCCGCATCAGACTCCGCCACGGCATGTACGATGAACGTCGGTCGATCGAGGTCGATCGCGCTCCCCTCCTGCAGCCGCAGCTCGAGGCGTACATCGGCGCGTGTGCGCTCCACGGGGCGCTCCACGCGCACACCGCGGTGGGTGGCGTCGCCGGCGAAGGTCGCGAGCAGGCGGTAGTCGTGTTGCGTATCGGAGAGCTGCAAGCTGAAGCGCCCGTGGTCGTCAGTTGCGACGTTCACGCGCCACGGCTCGCGCGCGGCATTCTCTCCGACCGGACGTGCTTCGAGCGCCAGAGTGCGCTCCGCGAGCGGGGCACCGAGCTCGTCGCGCAGCGCACCGCTCACGATCATCCCGGTGTCGAGGTGGGTGACGCCGAGCTCGATACGGCTTTCGGCACGCACGCGAACCAGCGGCTCCGCACGCGCCACGACAGCGGACGCGGCGCACAGCCAAAAGACCAAGATGTGAGTGCTGAGCGTGGCTTTCACTCTTCGACCGCATGCCCTGAAACCAGGCGATGCGAGCATCCCATCGTGGGCGCGGTTTGGCCATTGCAGCGTGACTTACAGGACTGTCATACTCCCTCGAGAGCCGTGTGAAGCGATGGCTAACACGCACGTCTCAGACGTGCCGCGCAGGGGCAGCGGCAGGTCGGGCAGCACGTGACACACATTAAGCGCAAGCAGGGGCGGTGGTGGATTTTTGTCGCGATGCTGGCGGCGTGGCTCGGCGCGTCGAGTCTCGCCCATGCCGATGCGCGAACCGAGTTCTTGATGCGCATGCTGAGCAACTCGGCCCAGTTCCGTGTTCGCGCGCAGGCCGCGCTCGCGCTCGGCAGCCAGAAGCCCGACGCCCAGATCGTCCGTGCCCTAGGCTCCGCGCTCGGGGATGAGCATCCCGCGGTGCGTGCAGCCAGCGCTGCGGCACTCGAGCGACTCAACGATCCTTCCGCCGTGCCTGCGCTGCGACGTGCTCAGCGCGATTCGGATGCTGCGGTTCGAAGCGCCGTGCGCAGTGCGCTCGCCACGCTCGACCGTCCCGCGCCGACGGAGCCCACCCCTGTGCCCGGGTCACGCGGGGAGCCGCTGTACTACGTCGGGGTGGGGCTCCCCGGCAGCCAGGTGGGGCTTGGCCGCGCGGCGCTGAGCGAGCTGCGCAGCTTCCTGGTTGCCAAGGTTGCCGAGCTCGAGGGCGTCCAGCTCGCTCCTGAGCAGGAGGATCGTCGCGCTGCGGAGCGCGTGATCCGAGAGCGTAAGCTCGTGGGTTTCTTCCTCGACGGCTCGGTCACGAGCATCGAGGTGCGCCCAGATGGGGCAGTGCGGGCTCAGGTCTCGCTCATCGTAGCGAGCTATCCAGCGCGCGACATCCGCGCGATGCTGTCTGGCGCAGCGACCGTGTCCGGTGGCGGCACCGGGGACGCGGCCAAGCAACAGGCGATACAAGCAGCGTTTCAGGGGGCATTGCGCAGGCTGCCCCAGGCCATGCAGGCGGGGCTCGCGAGAGCTCCATGACGGCGGGATTGTTGTCTGAACACGGCTATCCAGCCTAGTGTCACGAGACGGGAGACAGACGGATGGGGGTCGAAGCCAGATCGGTGGCTCCAGGGCCCGGCGCGCCCAAGCGTCAGCTTCGGAACTACCTGTTAGATAGCCGCTTCCAGCTCAAGTACACGGGCATGGTCGTGGGGGTGACGCTCGTCGTCGCGACCGTTCTCGGTCACTTCGCCTACGACTACTCGCGCGGCCAGACCGAAGCCCTGCAAGTACAGCTGGCGAGTCAGCCCGATCTCGATCCACAGGTGGCTGCCACGCTCGACGAGCGCGCCCAGGCCCAGGATCGTCAGGTGCTGTTCGCGATCGTCGGCGGGATCGCGATCCTCGCGCTCGCGCTCGGCATCACCGGCATCGTCGTGACCCACAAGGTGGTCGGGCCCGCGTACAAGTTGAAGATGATGCTGCGGCGTATCGCCGATGGTCGACTGAAGGTCGACGGCAGCTTGCGGCGCGGAGACGAGCTGCAAGACCTGTTCATCGTGTTCAACGAGATGGTGGAAACCCTGCGCTCGAGTCAGGCGCGTGAGGTGGCCCTGCTCGACGAAGCGCTCGCCAAGGCCAAGAGGGCCGGCACGCCCGACGACGTGATCACGCTCTT
>CAYNOM010000851.1:0-700 GCA_964398415.1 uncultured Polyangiales bacterium
GGCACCGGCCGCGGGGGCGGCGGGGTCTGCGGGAGCGTGGGAGGAGAGCACCGGGAGGGAGGTCATGCAGCAGGCTTAGGCCACGTCGCGCTTCTGCGCGCGCTGAGCCAAGTACGAAGGATACAGGCCACGACAGAAGCGTGACAACTCGTGATCGGCGCGACGGGTGGCCCGCATGACCGCTGGCGGTAGCGCGCGCTCGAGCAGGGCGTTCACCTCTTCGGCCTTCGCGGCCAGGGCCTCGGCGCTGGGTGGGTCGTCGAGCGAGCCGACGCGCGTCTCGTCCAGCAGCCCCTCGAGCGCGCCGCTGAGGCCCACATTGGAGGGGTGGATGCTGCGATCCGAGTCCACGACCAAGCCTGTGTTGAAGAAGGTGGTGGGCACGTAGGTGAAGAGGTTCCGCACGTAGAGTGGCGCGCCCGCCGACCACGCGTCGCGGACGTCGTCAGCGATCTGGTCGAACGCGACGCGCAGGTGCAGCAGCTGCTCGGGCTTCCAGGGGATGTAGTAGCCCGGGAGGAAGTTGAAGCGCCAGAAGCCCAGCTCGCGCAGGTGACGGAAGTTGGCGTGCGCGCGCTTGGCGGTGGAGGGCGCGATGGTCTGCGTGACCACCACGCGCGGGACGCGACGTAGCGCGGGCATCAGAGCGACCACGTGCCCGTAGCTGTCACCCGCCTGAGGCAGCGCCCGACGCAGCCGG
>CAYNOM010000851.1:710-3076 GCA_964398415.1 uncultured Polyangiales bacterium
GGCGCAGGTAGTCCAGCCACTCGGCGTCCAACCCCAGGCCGTTGGTGGACAAGTACACGCGTCGGATCTCGGGGCGCGTGCGAGCGGCCTCCATGGCGGCGCGCACCACGTCCGGCACCAAGAGGGGCTCGCCGCCGAAGAGCTTGATGTCGCCGCCCCCATAGCGCCGCACGAACAAGTCGACCGCCGCCTCTGCATCGTGCGCAGAGAGCGACGGCCAGCCGTCCTTCGCGGTGGGGCAGTAGCTGCAGCGCAGGTTGCACTCACGGGTGACCGTGAGGACCAGGCTGCTCACCACTGGCCGTGCGAGCCGTGCGACCCGTGCGACCCGTGCGAGCCGTGCGAGCCGTGCGAGCCGTGCGACCCGTGCGACGCGTGGCTGCAGTGCTGCGCGAGCAGGAGGCCCTCGTTGGCGGGGTCGTCCATGAGACGATCTGCCTCGAGGAGGAGGTCGGCGTCGCGCGCGGGCGACTCGGCGCTGGCCCACTCGCGCGGTTGGAGGAACGCCGCCGGGTCCCGCTTCGCGCTGGGGAAGGGGCTGGAGACGCCAGCGCCGCGACCACGCTGGGGGGCCGTCTCGGAACGCGTCAACTGGAGCTGGCGCTTTTGATTCTTGTTCTCGGGATTTTCAGCCATGGCTTACCTCAGACTCTGCACGATTGGGCGTCTTCGCGTGGACGCCGCATCGTCCAACGCCGGAAAATTTTCTCGATTTGGCCGTCTTTGTCGTTGACCAGCTTCTCGAAGAGCAACGATGAGATTGTATAGTGCTCTTTGCACTTTGGCGAGCGCGGGCGCTGACCGAAGAGGTCCCCGCTCTGCATGTAGTTGTGCATGGGGCACACCCCACAGAAGGGCTTGTTCCAGCAGGTGTCACAGCTGGGGAGCGTGTCTTGGAGCGACGCGACCGCCATGGCCTTGACCGTGGGGTGCTGGATCATGTCCACGTAGCTGGTCTCGCCGAGCGTGCCGATCTGGAACGCGTCGTTGCCCATGGCGGACACCATGCGGCCCTCGTCGCACGTGAAGATCTTACCGTCGTAGTTGTAGGCGACCTGCCCGGTGCCTGCGCCACACGGCGAGCGGATGTCCACGAAGTTCGGGTCGTCCGGCGTGAGCATCTTCATCAGGAAGGTGGACGCGGTCCCCTCGCAGATCTCCACGCCCTGCTTGTTCAGCTCGATGATGTAGTCGAGCGTCTTGGCGTAGAAGTCCAGGTACTCCTCGGAGGTGTAGCCGATGGCCTTCCAGGTGCCGACCGCGAACCCATAGGGGTTCAGCGGGCGCAGGTGGATGGAGCGCAGGCCGCGCGCCACGTAGAGGTCGACGATCTCTTTCCAGTGCTCGGTGGAGGCTCGCGTCGTCGTCATGAGCGCGTCGACGTGATAGACGTTGGGGTCGAGGCCCTTCTCGATGTAGCGCCGGTTGAAGTAGTCCATCCAGCGGATGACGTCTTCGTAGGCGTTGGTGCCCGTCTTCCAGCGGCGGTTGTAGTTGTGGACCTCTTCCGGGCCGTCGAGGCTGGTGCAGATGAGCACGCCGTTGTCGATCAGCCACTCGGCGTTCTCTTCGGTCATGTAGGTCATGTTGGTGACCAGCGCATGATCGAGGACCTTGTTCTCGTACTTGTTCTTCTCGCGGCTGTACTCGACGATGAACTTGATGACCGGCATGTTGACGGTGGGTTCACCGCCCTGAAACTCGAAGTTGATGTACTTCGACGTGCTCTGCATGGCCTGATCGACGACCTGCTTGGCCGTCTCCATGGTCATGTCGGTGCCCACCTCGTCCATGTCGGTTCGAGACGCGTGGCAGTACTGGCAGCTCTGGTTGCAGCGCAGGGTGGTGATGCAGATGTGCAGGTGCGGTCCGACACCCACGAAGTGCTTCTTGCGGCCGACCCGCTGGGCCAGCGCCTCGATGTTCAGCCCTTCCCGGACGAAGCCCTTCTCGACGAGCGCCTCGTACTCGGGATGCCCGGCCGAGAGCGTGCCCCCAACGAAGAGCGTGAAGTCGTCCTTCGTGAGGAAGTGCCATTGACCCGCGTCGTTGGTGAGCAGCATGCGCCCCGCGACTTCGCCAAAGCGGAAGTACGCGAGCGCGCTCGGGTTAGACTGGACTACGGGGAGTGAGAGAGTGTGGCGCATGAAGGAGAGGTTCAGACTTCGGCGAGACGCCGATGCTCGATGGTGCCGGCTAGCGCGTGGTTGCAGAACTCGTCGGCGATGGCGTCGGCCACGTCGGGCCGAACGTCCGCGAAACGAACCAGGATGGTGGGTTCACCTGGGGCGGCTTCGACGCTGACCGTGGCCAGCTCGCCAAAGGCCGCAGCGGAGTCATGGATGGCCGCGAGGACGTACAGATCG
>CAYNOM010000852.1:0-3068 GCA_964398415.1 uncultured Polyangiales bacterium
ACCATCAGCTCACGGGGACGCACCCTCACCACGTCGCCGTCGGAAAGAAAGGGGTTGTGGGTCGTGTCTCCCGTGCGCTGATAGAGCTGCAGGGCAGCTTTCACTTCGCTGCCATCCTTGCGCAGGATCGAGATGTTTCTTCGCACCCCGCTGCCCCCCGCACGCTCGATCACCTGCGAGACGCGCTCGATGGCCTGAGCCTCGTACGGACCGGGCCGCGCCACATCTTCAGAGACGTGCACCATGAAACTGCGGGGAGCTCGCAGGCTCATCGCGAATGACAGGCCGGGATAGTGCTTGTGCGCTTTCTTGCGAATGGAGTCGCGCAACGTGGCGAGCGACTCGCCCGCTGCGTCAAAGATGCCGAGCTTGGGCACGAAGATGCGCCCCTCCAAGTCCACGCGCACGCTCGTGGAGAAACTCTCTTGTCCCCAGAAGTGGAGCTCGAACGCGTCCCCGGGCCCGCACAGGTATTGCTGCGGGTCGATGGGTTGCTCGAGCGCTACCGGCGTGCTGGCGCGCTCGCGTTCCACCGCAGAAAGGGCTGCATTCGTTCCTGAGGGCGACGCACCGTCTTCGCGAAAGGCCGGCGAGCCTACCGCCGTAGACTGCAGGCTGGGGCGAGAGGTCGTCGTCTCGGGCATGACGCCCATGCCAGGCAGAGAATGCAGCTGAGCTCGGACAGGCAGCCCATAACTCGCAATCGCAATCCACATGAGCCACGTGCCGATGCGCGCCAGAACGTCGACTCGCACCGCACGCGGAGATAGACCCCAGCTCATCGTGCAATCTCCCGATAAACGTCGAGTGTTCCCTCTCGCATGGCTTGGATAGAGAACTCGGTGCGCACCCACTCCTGGGCTTGCCGCCCTAGCTGCTCCCGAAGAGATTTCGAGGCCAGCAAGCGGCCCAAGGCAGCGGCCAGCGCCGCAGGATCGCGTCTCGGCACTGTCAGTCCCGTGATCTCGTGCCGATTCAAGTAGTTGACGCCGTTTCCGAGCTCGCATACGACGGCGGGCTTGCCGCACAGCATGGCCTCTGCCGTGGCAATCCCGAAGGCCTCAGAGGGCTCGATCGACGGCAGGCAGAATACGTCGCAGCTACGCATCCATGCCACCTTCTCCGGATCCGTAACATTGCCCGCGAACAGGACGCGGTCCTCGAGGCCGAGCTCTCGCACCCGTTGCCTAAGCGCGGGAGTCAGGGGGCCCACCCCCGCGAGCACCAGCAGCACGTCCTTGGGCAAGGCCTGCATGGCTTCGACCAGATAGACGTAACCCTTGTAGTAGATGTGCCTGCCCAAGCTGAAGACAACGCGTCTGCCGGCCAGCGTGGGCGCGATTCTGCGCCCCGCCGCCTCGACCTCGTCGGTCTGCCGCAACGGCACTTCATCGATGCCCATCGGGACGATGCGCAACTTGTGACTCGGCACGTAGCCCAACTGCGTGGAGCTCGAGAGATGGCCGGGCGTGAAAGTAATGACCCGCTCCGCGCGATCCAGCAGCGTACGCAGCATGGGCCAGTACAGCTTGAGGAGGCTCCGCTGACGTACGATGTCGCTGTGCCAGGTCACCACCAGGGGAGCCTTCGGTGCACCACGCGCCGCGAGATCGGCCATCGGATTGGGTAAGTGAACGTGCAGGATGCCGTCCGGGTTTTGTCTGCAGAAGTGCCTGACCATCAGGGGCATTTCGGGGCTGAGCGACGTCGACGCCACGCGTGCGATCGTGCGCGCGGCACGCACGCGGTACTGGCGCGGTGCAGTCTTGCGACGCCTCGTACCCAACTCGGAGACCAACAGCTCGCACTCGACGTCGGGTTTCAACGCGGGCAACAGCTGCTCGATATGAGCCTCGATCCCTGCGTAGGGAGGCGGCAGGACTTTACCGATGTGCAAGACTCTCATGGTGGCCAAGACTCCGCGGGCGTGCTGAACGCAGCATCGAGATAGTGCCCTATCGCATTCGCGCTGAGCTCTGCGGTGTGCTCCCAGTTGTAGTGTCGAGCGCGTCGTCGACCGCGTTCGACGAGCTCATCTCGGGCGGCTTGCGATTGGTGGGCGTGAGCGAGAAGCGTCTCTGCAATGGCTTCAGGAGCGTGAGGATCGAACAGACGCGCAGCATCGCCACACACCTCGGGCAGAGCACCGGCGCGCGACGCAAGCACGGGGCATCCCGAAGCCATGGCCTCGAGCGCCGGAAGACCGAAGCCCTCATAAAGGGAAGGGAGGACCATGGCATCTGCGCCTGCAACGACTCTCTTGAGCTCGACCTCCGAGACGTGGCCCAGAAAGCGAGCTCGCGCCCCGAGAGTGCGAAGCAACTCGAGGGCCCGCGGGTCGGCGGTGCGAAAACCCTCGCTCTGCCCGATGATCACGAGCTCGTGGGGCAGCCGCTCCTTGACCTGAGAGAACCCCTCGAGCAGGCGTCTAATGTTCTTGTGCGGACGCACGTTGCCCACGGAAACGAAGTAGGGTGGACGGCCTTGTGTGGAGCGCTTCGCGGCCACGGAGAACCATTCTTCGTCTACACCAAGCGGTGTCACGGTGACCCGGGCGCAGCGAGGAGCGCCCACAGTGCGAAGCAGCTCGCCACGCGAAAACTCGGAGTTCGTCAAGATCAGTCCTGAGCGCTCGCGGATGCTACGAAAGAATACTCGACTCGCGATGCGCGTAGCTGGACCGACGCCCCCCTCCCGTCCCAAGACGAGCTGGGCCACATCATGCACCATCGTGATCAGAGGCCGGCGTGTGAAGAGCGGGTGTGCGAGGCTCGTCGCCCAGAACACCGAACCGGCAGGCACGACTTGGCGCAGCTCGAGCTGCTCACGCAGCCCAAAGGCACGAGCGGCGATCTCGACGAGATCGATCTCCAAGTCGGCGAGGTACTCGCGATGGACGCGCGCGCTTGCAGGGGGGATGAGCAGGGAGATGCGTACGTCTCGAAGCCGAGCACACACACGCGGCACGACGTGGCGTACGTAGGTGCCAATGCCGGAGTCGAACGCCTTACGTACGTCGATGACAAGATGCGGGGTCACATTCTCGTCCCCTTCTGACGATTGGAACC
>CAYNOM010000853.1:0-3061 GCA_964398415.1 uncultured Polyangiales bacterium
CGCGCGTCCCAGCTCGTCGAAGACGACGCAGTGCTTCTATAAGGCCTGCCCTGGGGGAAGCACGCCAACGACGTGTTCTCCACTCGAGCGGTGCACCGAGCCGCGCTCGGCAACCTATTCGTACACGAACACCCAGGTCGTCATGACGACAGACGGCCTGACAATGACGAACACGTTTGACGCACTCGGGAACACGACTGGCGTCGTCAGCAAGGGGCGTGTGACGGGCGCCCTGTCCCCGGCTACGCGCAGCGCGACCTACGAGTACGCCTGGACGGACAAGGAGCGCATTCACCCGTACGCGAGCGTCAACGCGGGCGGGCACCGTACGGTGACCACCTACTCTGCGAAGTTCGGAGTTGCTCTCACCGAGACCGTCGGCGTGCACACTGCAAGTCAACGTCTCGACGGGTGGGGACGCACGATCTACGAGAGTGCTCCCGATCAAATCGGCTTCGCACTCCGCTACAGCTACGAGGCCGGTCCCAACGGGTTCCCGAGCGTCATCGTCTATGCCGAGAAGTCTGATGGCACCCGCGGAGACGAGCTTGGCCGCGGGGTCTTCGATGCGCTTGGCCGCACGCTGCAGAGGCAGACGATTGGCCTCAATGGTCAGCGTTCGGTGGTTGATATGACCTACGACGCGCGCGGCATGCTCGGCTCGGTGAGCCTGCCTCACCTCGCGAACGAACCTTCGATCGTGGACGAGCAGTACACCTACGACGCGATCGGGAGAACTACCGCCATCACCCACGAGGACACGAGCTATACGCAGCTTGCGTATCGCAGGAACGAAACCGTGGTCACGGACGAGCGCGGATACGCTCGCACGTTCTACCGAACCCGTGGGCGCATCCAGCGCGTCGTGGATCCCAAAGTCGCAGGGGTCTCGCAAGAAACCTCCTACGAGTACGGGCCGGACGGCTTGCTCGAGCGAGTCATCGCGCCGGGCAACGCGATCACCCAGTTCACGCGGGACCGCTATGGACGGCCGTTGACGGTCAAAGCTCCAGGCCTCGCCACGAGCACCAACCGGTACAACGGCTTCGGCGAGCTCGAGCAGGTCGATACGCCTGATGGATCAACCCACTACACGCGCGATGCCCTCGGCCGCGTAACCGCCACCAAGAAGCCGGACGGAACCGACGAATTCGTTTGGGACACCGCGACCAACGGCATCGGCGAGCTGCACTACACAGTGCGCGGCGGCATCCGTGATGAGTGGACGTACGACGCCCAAGGGCGGCCCAGCTCGTTCACGACCACCGTCGACAGCCGGTCCTTCAGCGAGCAGGTTCTCGAGCGTGATCTGTTCGGCCGCGTCAAGCGGGTACAGCTGCCGAAAGCCGATGCGAGCCGAAGCGCTCCGGTCTTGCGCTACGCCTACGATGACCAGAGCGGCACACTGGAGGACATCTTCCTCGAGGGCTCCGCGGAGCAACGTCTATGGCATCTCAGTACCGCCACGCCCACGAGAACGCTCGAGGAGCTCGGCAACGGTGTCTCCACGCGCTGGACTCGCACGACATCGCGAGGCAATCTGGAGCAGATCGTCTCGCAAGGCGGTGCGGGAGTCGTCGCCAACACGCGACTTCGCTACGATGATGCCGGAAACATCACTGGCAAGTATCTCGAAGGGCAGCGCTTCGAAGAATACATTCTCGACCCGTTGGGTCGCCTCGATGCGACCCAGGTCCGCAATGGGCCCACCGGCGCCATCGAAAGCGGCTCCCTCCGCGACTATGACTACGATGGCCTTGGCAACCTCGTGCTGCGCGCGGGTCAGCCGCTGGTCTACAACGACGGCACGCGGCCGCACGCAGTCACCGAAATGCCAGGACGCTACGCGCCCGGTGATATCGAGTACGACGCCCGTGGTCGAGTCTTCGCCAAGGGTGACACGCGCCTGGATTACGATTCGCAGTCGCAGCCGACGCGCGTGTGGAGTGAATCGGACCCGGCCAAGCAGACATCCTTCACCTACAACGCACTCGGCGAGCTGCGGCGCGCGCAGGGGCCAAGCGGCGTTTCGTACAAGGTGGGGCGCTCGTTCGAGCTTCTCTCCGATGGAACTGCGAAGTACCACGTCTGGAACGGGGCGCGGCCGGTCGTCACGATCGAAGAAAGTGCTGCGGGTGCCCGCACTCCGCACTACCTGCATTCCGATCACCTCGGCACTGTCGTCGCTACCACTGACGCCTCTGGCGCACGGGAGAAGCAGTACAGCTACGCAGCTTTCGGAGACGAGCGCCTTCCCAACTTGTCGGCTCCGACGCCGCTCAGTGCCACGAGCTTTGGCTTCACGGGGCACGACCAATCGGACATGGCCGCCTTCGGGTTGGTGAACGCCGGAGCCCGTGTCTACGACCCTGAGCTCGCCCGGTTCCTGCAACCCGATCCGATCATCTCCGACGTCTTGGATAGCCAAGATCTCAACCTCTACAGCTACGTCCGAAACCGTCCGACGTCGCTGATCGACCCAACCGGACTCGAGGAGGCGGGGCTTGGGGCCAAAGGGACAGTCAAGCTCGGTTCCACCGCAACCATGGGAGCTGGTGCGGGCGTTCCAGGTCCTTGGAACGATCTTCACAGCCATAGTTGGGACGCCGGCAGGAACTGGACCACGGTTCCGGGGCATCCAGGGCGTGACTGCCGGTGGATGAGCAATCCAGCGGGACAGCAAGAAGGCTTCGGGGAAGGTACGGACGAGCTCGGCGCCACCACCGCGCCACATGGCGACGCCCCCGAGGGCGAGGTTGATTATTGGGGAGTAGCCGAAGCTGTCGGCTTTGCCCTCGCCCAGACTGCGGTCGAGGCCTTCGTGCCAGGAGCGGGCCTTGTATCTTCCCTCAGCGACTTGATGGATCCCCACTCGTCGACGTTCGACAAGGCTCTCGCCGCAGTGGACATCATCACTGCCTTCGCGCCCGTCCCGAAGGTCGGTGCACTGGCGAAAGGTCTCGGCGCCCTTGCAGCAGCGGCTGCCCCGCTCGTGCCGCTGCTTCGTAAGGTCGATGACGCCGCCGATGTCGTGTCCGATGTTGGGAAGGCCGGCGAGCGG
>CAYNOM010000854.1:0-3060 GCA_964398415.1 uncultured Polyangiales bacterium
ACTCCACCGGCCGGAGGCTCACCGAACCGACGCTGGTCCAGGGCGCCGGCTGGGGAGAACAAGATCAGCTGGTATCGCTCGGCGATGGCCGCGCGGCCTGGGCCTACATCCCCGATCCGACCCTGAAGAGCAGTGGCACGCATCCATCCTGTAACGCAGACAGTCTGCAGCTTTCGGTGTACACCTCCAGGGCGCCGTGATGGCCCACGCGGCCCCTCGTCGACGTTGACGTTGACGTGATCGTTGTCGGCGACGGCGACGGCGACGATCTTCCCTCTGCCGCTCTTCCGTCGCCCGACGGCAACGGTCTTCCCCCCTGCTTCGCTCCAAGCGAGCGCATGCATCTTTGCGCGGCATCGTATACCCTTGAGCCGCCGTATGATCGGGCATTGCCCGGTGAGGATGCATGTCGACCGAGAAAGCCCCGACGTCCGCGATTCGAATTCCCTTCAACCGACCGCCGGTCCTCGGCACCGAGCTCGGTTACATCGCGGAGGTCCTCGAGTCGGGTCACACCGCCGGTGACGGCATCTACACGAAGAAGTGCCACCGACGGCTCGAAGAGCTCACGGGCGCACGACGCGTGCTCCTCACCACCTCGTGCACGCACGCGCTCGAGATGTCGGCGCTGCTGCTCGATCTCGCACCGGGCGACGAGGTGATCGTGCCTTCGTTCGCGTTCGTGACGACGGTGAGCGCCTTCGTCATGCGCGGCGCGCGCCCCACCTTCGTCGACGTCCTGCCCGACACGCTATGCATAGACCCGAAGGCCGTCGAAGCCGCCATCACGCCGCGCACCAAAGCCATCGTGCCGCTGCATTACGCGGGCGTGGCTTGCGAGATGGATGAGATCGTCGAGATCGCTCGCAGTCACGGGCTCAAGGTCATCGAAGACAACGCCCACGGGCTGTTCGGCACCTACAAAGGCAGGCAGCTCGGCACCCTCGGTGACCTGGGCACCCAGAGCTTTCACGAGACCAAGAATTTCGCGGCGGGTGAAGGCGGCGCCCTCTTGATCAACAATCCGGCCTTCGCCGAGCGCGCCGAGATCATCCGTGAGAAGGGCACGAACCGCAGCCGCTTCTTCCGGGGTCAGGTCGACAAGTATTCGTGGGTCGATCTCGGCTCGAGCTACTTGCCCTCCGACATCCTCGCCGCCGTGCTGTTTGCGCAGCTCGAAAAGCACGAGCAGATCCAGGCGCGCAGACGGCAACTCTGGGAGCGCTACGCCTCGGAGCTCTCTGGCTTTGCCGAGACGCGCGGCTTTGGGCTCCCGCACGTGCCCGCCCACTGCGGGCAGACCTACCATATGTTCTACATGCTGATGCGCTCGCTCGACGAGCGTCAGGCGTTGATCGCGCACATGCGCGAGGCCGGCATCCAGGCACCGTTCCACTACCTTCCATTGCATCTTTCCGACATGGGAGTGCGCTGGGGCGGCAAGGTGGGCGACTGTCCCGTCACCGAAGACGTGAGCGACAGGCTCGTGCGCTTGCCGCTCTACTACGGGCTGAGCGACGACGCGCAGGGCGAGGTCATCGCGCGCCTCGAGACGTTCGGCTGACGGTGGAGCGCAGGGGACGCGCGGTGCCAGAACCCACCAATACGCCCGAGGGTAAGAAGCACTTTTCGCTGCTGCGCACGTTCGTGGCGGCCGACTTCATCACGCTCGGCAACGGGTTCTGCGGCGCAGGCTCGATCCTGTCGCTGATGCAGTACATGGCCACGGGCGACACGCGCGCGCTGTGGCTCGCCATCGGGCTTCTACCCCTCGCCCTCGTGCTCGACTACGCCGACGGTCGCGTCGCGCGCTGGCGACGCCGCTCATCGCCGCTCGGAGCCGATCTCGACTCGCTCGCGGATGTGATCTCCTTCGGGATGGCTCCCGCCGCGCTGGGCTTCGCGGTGGGCCTACGCAGCATCCTCGACGTTTCTGTGCTCCTGTTCTTCGTCGCCTGCGGCATCAGCCGGCTGGCGCGCTTCAACGTCACCGCCGCGTCCATGTCGGACGACTCGGGCAAGGTGAGCCACTTCGAGGGCACGCCGATTCCGAGCAGTGTGCTGCTCGTTTTGCTGATCGGCTGGCTGCTGAGTCAGGGGCGCATTGGCGACGCCTTGCCTTGGGGCACGGTCGGCCAGGGCGTCTTCTCGCTGCATTGGTTCGCCCTGCTCTACCTGGCAAACGGCAGCGCCATGATCAGCAAGACGCTGCGTGTTCCAAAGATTTGATCGCGCAGTGTCTCCGGTTTTCGGAGGGCCGCTCCGGTTTCCGGGTGACCCGCGTGCACGTATCCGAGCCCGGCTCGGCCCCGATGGTGAGATGCGTCACGAGATGCGGCCCTGGAGCGACTTGGCCCGGCCCTTGCTCTAAGAAGAAGCGGGCAAGGGACCAGGGAGGTTTTCATGGCGGAGGCACAGTCTTCGGGCGCGCAACGTGTAAGCCCCGCGAGTCAGCGGGAGGACAGCGCCGAAGACCGCGAATGGAAGGCGCGCCTCAGTCTCATCGAGGCGCGCATCTGCGCCGAGAGACCCCAAAAGAGCGCCCTCACCGCGAGCCCCGCGGCCCTGTCGAGCGCTGCCAAACGCACCACGAGCGGGCTGCCTGCACCGCACCCGAAAGCGAAGCCTGCGCCCCGCCCGAGCGCGAAGAGGGAAAGCTCCCTGCTCTTTTTGTCGCGTGAGGTGGCCCGGCGCGTCGCCTCTGCCACGAAGCCGCAGTCGCGACGCACGCCGCCCAAGCCACCCGTGTCGGCCGCGAGCCAAGCGCACGCCATGCCCCAACGTCCCCACGCCGCCGATCCGACCGACCACGACGTGCACGTGATCTCGGCCTACCTGCCGCCGCCCGTTCCGACGCAGGGCGCGCCGGTTCCAACGCAGGGCGCGCCTGCCATGCCGCCCACCGACGTCATCCGCCGTGCGCGATGGCCCGAGCAAGGCACCTTCGTGCTCGGCCTCGGCGTGACGATGCTGCTCATCCTCGGCCTCGGCTGGCACCTCGGCTCCACCTCGGCGAGAGAGGCAATGGAGCAGACCAAGGTGGCCGCTTCGCCCGCGTCC
>CAYNOM010000855.1:0-3059 GCA_964398415.1 uncultured Polyangiales bacterium
AGCGCTCCCATCGTCAATCTGATCCGGGTGCGCGAGAACGGGCCCCTCGCCCTGCACGCCCCGCTCGAGATTGACGGCGTGCAGAGCGGCTTTCGGGCCACGCTCTGTCGCTGCGGGGCCTCGAAGAACAAGCCTTACTGCGACGGCAGTCACACTGCTGCCGGTTTTACCGCCACAGGCGAGCCACCCACTGAGGCGTCAGAGCCGCTCACCCAGCGCGACGGCCCCCTGCGCGTCACCCCGGCCAAGGACGGGCCGCTGCTCATCGAGGGCAACCTCGAGCTCGTGACCGGTACCGGACGCACGGTCAACCGTATGAGCAAGGCCGCGCTGTGCCGCTGTGGTCACTCGGGCAAGAAGCCTTACTGTGATGGCACCCATCGCAGCATCGGCTTCAAGAGTGAGTGATCATGTCCATCGTGGGCGGAGCGCCTCGGCGGAGATCTTCAGACGAGCTCGACCTCGTCGCCTCGCGCGACGCTGCCCTCCCCGACGACGCGCGCGTAGATGCCGACGTTCTGATCGGCCGCGCGCACGATGGTGCGCAACAGGCTCACGTTCTTGGGGAGGCCGCGCTGCGCCTGGCTAACCATGCTGCAACGCGGTGTGGCGACCGTGCACTCGAGCCGCACCCCGCCCACGCGGAGCACCCGGCCAACCCAAGCGGCTTCGGCGAAGCCGCTCAGCTCGGGGCTTGTTTCGATGACGAGGTTTGGACGGAAGCGCCGCACGTCACAGTCGCCTTCAGCGTGTCTAGAACGCAGGGCGGCGAGCGTCGCGGTGGTCACGACGTGGATCGGATACGCATCGAAGTAGGTTCCAGGCGGCGAGACGAACTCGAAGAGCTCGGCCGGGAAGACCGATAGATCCGGCAGGGGCTCGCCCAACTCACGCCCGAAGTCTTCGCGCAGCTCCCGTCCACCCGGGCCCAGCGTAGCGAGGCGCGAGACGACCTTCTTCAGAGGCGTTACGCGCGCGAGCATGCCGGCGAGGGACGACCCTGGCAGGGCGCGCCGATAGTGTTGCGTGTCCGAGGCGGGAGCACGCGGACAGAGCGTGACCTCACGTCCGAGCCACTTCGACAAGCGCCGCGAGACCTCGGGATCGTCGGTGCTCGTCACCGTGCCGTCGGGCAGCTCGACGATGGCGTGTGAGACTCCCGTGCGCTTCGGCGGCTCGCGGTAGCGGGCGCTGCACAGAAGCAAGCGGGGCAAACGCTTTGCGCCGCGAATCTCGTGCGCGACCTCATCGCGCAGCGCGAATGCGCGGTCGCCGACCAGGCCGTCGCTGCCGACCTCAGATTGCTCGAGGTCCTCGCCGCACATGGACTTCACGGCAAAGCGATGAATCGACAAAAGACGGCCGACGCGCATGAACGCACTCTAACTCAAGGACGTACCCGGGCGCGAGCAGCGCGGCTGCACGCGTCAGCTCCCGCGCTGCTGAAGGGCCGCGACCCGCTCGTGAAGCGCCTTTCTCAGACCGACCTCGTGGAACGTGGCAGCCTCGTCATCACCCTCGAGGATCACGGCCGGAATCGCAACACCCTGGTCGACCGGCGCGTAGCTCAGAAACCCCTGCAAACAGGCGCACGTCGCCGAGGTGAGCGGGTTCTCCGACGCAGCGCGGACTTGCACGGTCACACCGCGTTCGTCGCTGTGCACGGTCACGGCGTGCAAGTGAACGAAGACGTTGGCCTGCACCGGCTTCACAAACGTCAGGCCGTGCACCCCAACCAGACGCATGGGTGCGTCGACGAACGCACAAGCCGACATGGTCGCGCTGGTTTCGATCCAGCGCATGAGGGTGCCGCCGTAGAGCGTGCCGTGGAAGTTGAGCTTACCTGCTCGCACGGGCTCGATCTTGTGAATGTACGAGGCGTGTGCGGAGCGCGCTGGCGCCATGCGCTGCCGCCGCGCAGACAAGAGCCCCGTCAATTCACGCATGAGAGACACGAGCTGAGGCTGACGGCGAGCTGCGTTGGCACTCTGTTCGGTGGCCACGCCCTGGGCCCGCTGCGCAACTCGTCCTTCGGCAAGCTCGGTGCGAAACTGGCGGCGCATGGCTCCCTCGCGGTGGAGCGCCATTTCTTCTGGCGTCTGCGGCGTAAAGGATGGCACCGCGACGGGTCGCCCTTCCGCGTCGACCACCACGAACGTCATGTAGCCCGTGAGCACCGGGCGCGCGCTTGTTTGGCCTCGGCTGGTGGCGGCCATCGCGACCGCGATGCCGAGCGAACGGCCCGACGTGAACGAGACCCGCGCCCGCATGGATACCCGGTCGCCGAGCACGACGGGCTCGATGAGCTCCGCGCCATCCACGCTTACGGTCACGCCCGGCAAGCGCCCATGTCGCGAAGCCGCAAGCGCACCCACCACGTCCATCCACTCCAGGATCTTGCCGGCCCTGAGGTAACCATTGTCGTCGCATGCGTCCGGAGCGACCCATTCGTCGATGTGAACTTCGTGGCCGTGACGCACCGAGTCGTCATGGGCCACGCCTTCGGTGGCCAGGGTCTTTGATGATGGTGAGCTCATCGCAGCTTGGATTGCCTTTCGCTGCTGCAGGGCCGGGTTCGAGGGAGCCGCGGCTTGGATACGAGAGCAGCGATAGATAGCGTAACGGAGCGCCGTCCGTCTGCCGTTTCACCTCGATGACCGGCGCGTAAAAACGCCCCAAGGTCTGGTCGCTATCCCACACGGTCTTGGGTGCAGAAGGCTACCCATGTAGGTGCTGAGGCCGCCATCGAGGACTGCGCGTGTGCTGGATCGCTGCCGTTTCGCTGTGACCTGTTCTGGCCCCTACCCTACTCGATGATCAGGGGTCCGCCGCAGACTTCGTCGCTCGCCGTGCAAGCCGACGCATCGCATTGCCCGTCCCTACACACCACACCGCTTGCCGCGCCACAACAGTCTGCAGTGGTTTCGCAGCCCTCGCCCGGCTTCACGCAGACGACGTCCTCGGGAAGTCCGCACATGCGACCCGCTGCTGGATCCTTCGGATCCTTGGGAATGCAAGAGCCTCCACAGCACTCGCCACTGCTCTCGCAGTCAGATCCG
>CAYNOM010000856.1:0-3057 GCA_964398415.1 uncultured Polyangiales bacterium
AAGAGCGCCGGGCGAAGGTCGGCTAATCTAACCGGAAGGATGCCGTAGCCGCTGTACTCAAGCGATTCGGAAGCCGAGGTTCACGACGGGTTCGTGGCCTCGGCTTTTTCGTTTTCGGGCCGCAGGATTCGATGTGGGACGTTTAGGGGTCAGGGCGTATCGTCGGCGAGCCGGGGGGCTTCGAGGCGGTTGACGATGACGGCGCCGGCGGCGTCGCCGAGGACGTTGGTGGAGGTCCGGAACATGTCGAGCATGTGGTCGACGGCGTAGATGAGGACGATGTAGAGAAGGGGACGGCCCACGGCGCTGGCGACGAGGGCCATGGTGATGAGGCCGGCGCTGGGCACGGCGGCGGCGCCGACGGAGGCGAGGACGGCCGTGACGAAGATGACGAAGGTGGTCATGGGGGTCATGACGATGGGGACGTCGGCGAGTCCTCCGTAGAGTTGGATGAGGAAGATGACGGCGACGCCTTCGTAGAGGGCGGTGCCGTCCATGTTGATGGTGGCGCCGAGGGGGACCGTGAAGGCGGCGACCGCGTTGCTTGCACCGAGGCGGCGCTCTGCCGTGTGCAGCGTGACGGGCAGGGTCGCGTTGCTCGAGGCGGTGCTGAACGCGAACAACATGGCCGGACGCATCTTGCGCAGAAACGTCAGCGGGTTCAGGCGCGTCAGCAAGAACAGGAGGGTCGGATAAGTGATGAAGAGGTGCAGCAGCAGCGTGACCAACACCAGCACGAAGTACTTGGCGAGGTCTTGAAACACGTCCGCGCCGAGCTCGGCGGCGACCTTGGCGATCAAGGCAAACACGCCGTAGGGCGCAACCTGCATGAGCAGCATCACGAGGCGCATGAACACCGCGTCCATGTCCTCGAACCAAGCACGAACGCGAGCGCCAGGCTCGCCCGCCAGGGTGAGGCCGATGCCCAGCAGCACCGCGAACACGATCACCTGCAGCATGTTCGCCTCGGTCATCGCTTGGATCGGATTCTTCGGCACCATGCCGATCAGGACGTCGATGACGGGAGGCGCTTCGGTGGGCACGAAGGCGGCGCCTGCGATCGACACGCCCTGGCCAGGCTTGACGATCGACGCCATGAGCAGCGCAAAGGCCACGGCGATGGCCGTCGTCGAGAGATAGAGCCCCAGCGTCTTAATCCCCACGCGGCCGAGGCGCGCGGGCTCGCGCAGGGCACTCGTGCCGCACACGAGCGAGATCAAGACGAGCGGCACCACCAGCATCTGCAAGCTGGCAATGAACAGGGCACCGATGGCGCGGAACAGGTTTTCGACAAGCAGCACGTAGGCCCCGTCGCTCGGCTCGAGCCCGAGGTTGATCAGGGTGCCCACGGCGCCCCCTGCGAACATGGCGACGACGATGCGAAACGTCAGGCCTCGGGCGGCGGTCTTCGCTTTGGTCATGGCTCGCCTAGCCGTCGCTCAGCGGATGGCTCAGCCCATCCCGAGGGTCGGGCGAAACCCCGAGAGGGCGTGGGCCACCATGTCGAGGCGGTCTTGGCCCCAAAAAGCTTGGCCCGCGACCACGAAGGTTGGAGCGCCACACAAGCCGAGCTCCTTCGCTCGCTTGCCTGCTTCGAGCAGCGCCTGCTTGTTTTCGGGCGCGTCGGCGTGGTCGACACAGCTCGGGTCGAGTCCCTCGGCGCGGCAAATTTCGCGCAGGACGTCCGGGCTCGAGATGTCGCGGTCGTCGACCCACAGCGCGCGAAACACGGCCTGGATGAAGGGCGAAGCCTGGGCCTCGTGCTCACGCAACACGGCGTAGGTGGCGCGCAGGGGCAGGATGGTGCGCATCGGAAAGCGCGTCGTGAAGCGAAAGGGCACGCCGAAGTGGGCCGCGAAGCGGTCGAGCTCGCGCGCGTAGTAGCGGCGCTTCTGCTCCGAGAAGGCCAACATCGGCACGTCGGGCGTCCCAATCTCGCGAAACAGGCCGCCGAGCAGAAACGGACGAAAGAGCACCCGTGCACCCACCTCTCGTGCCACGCGCTCGATCTGCGTCATGCCGAGGTAGGCGAAGGGGCTGGCGTAGTCGAAGAACGCCTCCACCTCGGTCACCTTCTCGCCGTAGCTCGGCGGCTCGGCCACGTGCCGCTCCGCGCCGAGCGCACGGGCCACGAAGTCGAGTCGATCCTGGCCCCAGAACATCTCGTCCTTCACGAAGAAGGTGGGCACACCGAAGGCGCCGCGCTTCACGGCGAGGTCGGTGTTGGCGCGTAGCTCGTCTTTGATGGCCTGACTCTCCGCACGTGTGAGAATCGCATCGACGTCGTCGAAACCCGCGGCGCTGAGTGCGCTGCGGATCACCTCAGGGTCGGCGATCGATTCGGCCCTGACCCAGGCGGCCTCGAACAACGCATGGGTCGCGCGGGGCACGTCGCCGGAGGCCAGGATGCAGCGCATGGCGAGCACGCTGCGCACCGGATGCCCTGGGGCAAAGCGCAGGGGCACACCCCAGAGCGCGGCCCAGCGCTGGGCGTCGAGCAGCGACATGCGCGTGCGCTCGGCGGCGGGAGGACGCTTGTAGGGGCCACCATCGTCGAGGGCATTGTAGATGCCTCCGAGCAACACCGGCTTGTACACGAGCTTTGCCCCGGTTGCTTCTGCGAGCGCGCGCACCTGGGTCGATGCGAGGTACGCGAAGGGACACTGTACATCGAACAGGTACTCGAGCTCGTCAGCCATGGCGCGCACTATATCGCGGGTCGGTCGCGCCCGCTCTGGCTTAGACGGTCATGGGCGGCAGCGCGTCCATGATGTCGGTGAGCTCGCGGTGGTTCTCGCGCTCGAGCATGCTGTGGCCCGCGTGCGTGATGCGATAGTCGACGTGGGTTGCGCCCGCCTCGCGCAGCGCCCGCAGGAGGTCTTCTGCCTGAAACAGCGGGCAGACGTGATCGTAGCGACCGTGCACGACGTAGGTGGGGATGGCCGCGATACGCGCGACGTGAGCGAGCAGGTAGCTCTGATCGCGGTTCGCTGCGCCTGAGCCGCCGAGGAACGCGCCGTTCATGAAGTAGTGGTTCTCGATGCGGGCGAACGCTCT
>CAYNOM010000857.1:0-3054 GCA_964398415.1 uncultured Polyangiales bacterium
TGATCGAGAGCATCGCGCTTTTGCACCAGTACCAGCGCCCGGTGAAGGAAGTGGAGCATCAGGGCGGCGTGGTGCGGTACATCGAGGTGACGAAGGCGGACATCCGGCTCGCGAACGAGCTGTGCGCTGAAGTGCTCGGCCGCACCCTCGATGAACTCCCCCCGCAAACCAGGCGTCTGCTCGGCCAGCTAGACGCGCATGTCGGCGCCGAGTGCGAGCGCCTGGGCCTCGAGCGCGCTGACTACCGCTTCAGCCGCCGGGCCCTGCGCGAGGCCACCGGATGGGGCGACACGCAGCTCAAGGTGCATTTGGGGCGTCTGGTGGAGCTGGAGTACGTGCTGTGTCACCGGGGCCGCCAGGGGCAGAGCTACGCGTACGAGCTTTGCTACGAGGGGGAAGGGAAAGACGGCTCGCGCTTTTTGAGTGGGCTCATCGATGCGGGCACGTCATCGAGTGGAGCGACTACGACTGAAACTTCGCGGGGGACTAGTGGCAACTTCACGGAGGGTGGTCGGGCCTCGGTCGTGGGGCAGTCGGGGGGTAGTCGGAGTGATGCGACGACACCTTCAGTGCAGAAAACAAGGGGCCTGGCGACGCAGAGCGAAGCCACGCTCCAGAACACGCATCCGAGGAAGAAAAACGGACAGGTCGCAGTCGTAGCAGAGGCGTCTTCCCTTCCCTTATCCGCGGCCTTTGAATCGGTAGCGCGGGAGGCGTGAGCGATGGCGAAGGTGGACAGGCGCTTCAAGCGGGTGGTGCTGGCGAGCGCTCATGAGCCGGAAGGTCTTTGGGTGTGGGCTGAGCGCTACATGATGGCGCTGCGAGTAAAGAACTACTCGAAAACGACAATCCGAGGGCGGCACAACCAGCTGCAGAACTTCGTCGAGTGGTGTGAGCTGAGAGGCGTGATGCGCCCGGTGGAGGTGACGAAGCCGATTCTGGAAGCTTTTCAGCGGCACCTATTTTTCGTGAGGAAGAAGAACGGCAGGCCGCTGGGATTTCAGAGTCAGTCGCAGCACTTAGTGACCTTGCGCGGGTACTTCCGCTGGCTGACTCGGCAGAACGTCATTCTTTCCAATCCCGCGAGCGAGCTCGAGCTACCGCGAAGCGGAGTAGCTCTTCCGAAAACGGTCTTGAACGAGCACGAGGTGGAGCTGGTGATGGAGCAGCCAGACACATCGACCAAGTACGGGCTCCGAGACCGAGCGATGATGGAGGTTTTGTACTCGACGGGGTTGCGTCGCCAGGAGCTTTCAGAGCTGGGCGTGTACGACGTGGACAGCGAGCGGGGGACGGTGATGGTGCGCGAGGGCAAAGGAAAGAGAGACCGAGTGGTGCCGATCGGCGAGCGGGCGCTTGCGTGGGTGGACAAGTACGTCCGTGAAGCACGGAGCGACTTCGTGATCTTGCCTGATCGCGGAGTGCTCTTTCTGACGAGATTGGGGGAGGCATTTTCGCTCACTTCCCTTTCGCTTGTGGTGCACGACCACATCCGAGCCGCGAACATCGGCAAGAAGGGCAGCTGCCACATTTTTCGCCACACGATGGCGACTTTGATGCTGGAGCGCGGAGCGGACATCCGCTTCATCCAGGAGATGCTGGGCCACCGGGACATCAGCTCGACGCAGATCTACACGCACGTGAGCATCAAGCAGCTGAAAGAGGTGCACGCAGCGACGCACCCGACGGCGAGATTGAGTCGTCCACTTGCGAAGACGTCGGCCGGCGACGACCGAGGCCCGACCCAGAAAGATCTCCTGGCGCAGCTCGACGAAGAAGCCCGAAAGGAAGCCAGCTGAGCGATGGAAGCAACTGCACGCGAAGTCGCCCCCACGCGGAAAAAGTCGCGTCCCTCGGCAGCGCGCGTAATGCGCATTACACGCGCTGGTCGGCGGTCGCGGGGCTTGCAAAACTCACCGAGCCCGAAGGCCCCAGCAAGCCTCGCGCCCGCCGCCTGCCCTCGGTCCGCTAGACATAACGGGTGCGCTATGTCTCCTTTTTCCGCGCGGGGGCTCCGACAGAGCTGGAGCCGAAGTGCTCCCCATCTGCAGTCGGCTCGAGGCAAAGACGAAACCGAGGTGCGGCTCCCCGCCCACCCTCCAGCTGAGCGCTACGCCCGGCGCGGGCCCCTGGCCCTCCCACGCCGGGCTAGGAAGGCAAATCCCATCCACTCCAGCCAACAGGCGCTATCCTGTCATCTGCCAGGTCACATGCTAGAATCGAAAATCATGACTCAGAACCTCGAAGCCCGCGTGCAAAACGGACGACTCGTCCTCGATGCGCCCACGGATTTGCCGGAAGGCAAAGTGGTGGCGCTGCAAGCGCTCGATGACGACGGGCTGACTGACGAAGAGCGCGTCCAGATATTTCAGATGGTCGACGAAAGTCTGGCTGACGCTGAAGCCGGTCGTGTGAAAAGCCTTTCTTCAGTTATCGAACGCCTGCGAAACAAGTCGTGAATTTCGTTACGTCCGATCGCGCCGACGATGAGATCGCGTCCATTGTCGAGTATTGGGAGGAGAATCGTGATGTGGGCTCCGCCCTGTTTCTCGACGAACTCAAAGAAGCGGAGATCCAGCTCCTGGCGAGTCCGCACATAGGACAGCCCTGGCGCCGACGAGGGAAGCATCTGATCCGACGCTGGCTGCTCAAGAAAACCCACTATCACGTCTATTACGTGCATCAGGCAGAGCTAGACCGACTACTGGTGGTCGCCATCTGGGGCTCCGCCCGCCGCGAACCAAAGCTGTAAGCGCCCAGCAGGGGCCACTAAGAGGAAAGCCTGGGCGAGAGCGTCCGGGCTTTTTCCTATTTAATCGCTGGCATGAGCCTGTCAGACTATGCAGTGGTGATGGTCTGTGCCGAATCGTATCTGGAGAGAGCGCCCTTGCATGCTGTGAGGCGTCTGCGATTGCGCGCGCGTCAAAGCCGAAACCCGCGTCGGGGATTTTCTGCGCGCGCTGAGAGAACGCAACGGACGATGGCCGCCGCAACCATGCGAAGCCAGCGAGGAAAATCGAGCGAACGTGAGGTGCTCGCATCAAGGGCGACGTT
>CAYNOM010000858.1:0-3050 GCA_964398415.1 uncultured Polyangiales bacterium
TCACGCCTCGATCTGCCTCGCAATTTTTCGACGGAATTGGGAGCAGTAGTGTTAGCCGCGCACCGGCTCAGAGCATCCCACCGAGGCGGATGCCACTCGCGAAGTCCGATCGGCGATGCGGCGCTCCAGTCGCATCGGCAGACGGCTACCCTCCACACACAACACGGCGTTTGGTTCGGGGCGAAGCGTTCGCTGATCCGTCATATGTAGACGATACCGAGCCACGATCGTCGGTACGATCACGAGCAGCTCCAGCATGGCGAAGTGGTTGCCGATACACGTGCGGGGGCCGCCTCCAAACGGGATGTACGCGTACGGGTGGCGCGAAGCCACGGCCTCCTCGGCGAAGTGCTCGGGGTAGAATTCTTCGGGGCGCTCCCAGTAGGCTGGATGCCGATGAAGCGCCAGCGGGCTGAGTAAGATCTCGCGTCCCTTACGTACAGCATAGCCTCCGAGGGTGTCGTCTTGGTTGCAGGTGCGCCCGAGCAACCAGGCAGGCGGGTAGAGGCGGAGCACTTCCTGACACACCATCTTGGTGTAGGGGAATAGCTGGGGGGCGCGCGCGGGATCCCAGTCGGACCCAGCCCTCACCACCTCTTGGTAGACTTTGCTCTCCACCTCAGGGTGCTTCGACAGAACATACCAGAGCCAAGTGAGCGTCGACGCGGTCGTATGGTAGCCAGCGACGAAGAAAGTCATCACTTGATCGAGCAGCTCCTCGTTCGTCATCTGCCGCCCATCGTCGTCTTTGGCGCGGATGAGGTGCCCCAGGATGTCCGTTCGCTCCATGGCGTTGCCACGCGCCTGCTCGATCAGACTCAGTAGGTGCTCTCTTACCACCCGCATGCCGCGGTTGAAGCGACGCGTGCGTGGGGTCGGAAACCAGACCGGCTCGTGGAATGGGTTCTGCTGCATTCGTCCCACGTGTTCGAGGCCGTATGCGATGGCTTCCCCGACTTGAGACGACTGGATCCCCTCGGCGCTCATGACCGTGCTGCCGACGATTTCCATCGCGATCTTTTGCATGGTCTCGAACACGTCGACCGTGGCGCCATCGCTCCAATTTGCTAGGCACTTGTTGGTCTGCTCTGCCATCGTCCGTGCAAACGAGCTGATGGTGTGGCGCGTGAAGGAAGGCTTCACGACGCGCCGCTGGCGCGCCCACGCGGCTCCCTCGGATACGACTAGGCCCTCTCCCAGTATGAGCTTGAGCGGTTTGTACTGGCTGCTTCTCACGTACTTTTTGCTGGCGTCGTTGAGCACGCGCTTCGCCAGGTCCGCATCATTGAGCCAAATCGCTCGCATCGGACCGACCTGTCCGCGAAAGATCGGCCCATAGGTGCCCATCCAGGACAGCGTGACGCCGATCGGATCGTTCAAAAAGACGAGCTGCCCGAAGCCCGGAAACAGATTCGCTGGGCCGCGCGGAGGCTCGGGCAGTCGCCTGCCCGCGGTCGTGATGGTCTCGGAGAGCTGCGTCATGACATCACCAAGTTCGTGCGGCTGGGTGCGAACGACAGCCGGCGCGTGTCCGATGAGGGGGAGGGGGAGGGTCATCGCGCGTGGAGAAACCACCCCAGCGGGCAGTACGGTGCACGTTCTCGTGCGCGTTTGCAAGCCGGCACCCGAGATGTAGCGCTCAGCAGGTGTTTGCACGACATTGCGCGTCGGAGTATACGCTGCCCGATGTCCAACCGTCCTGATGGAGGCGGTTCTCCGCTTGCCTTGGTCTCCCCCGCCAAGAGGTCAGCCTCCCCTGCACTGGTAAGCGTGGGGCGCGCGAGCTTGGCCCGCAGCACTCAGCCTCGTGGCTCCTTGCTGCGCGACATCAACGAGCTCGGCCCGCAGCTCATGGCGGAAGTCGAAGGCTCGGCTCAGCATTTCCGATACGTCACCGCGCTGGAGACACTCGGGCTCGTCGTGCAGTCGCTGATGCGGACGATGTTTGGGTTGAACGCGCCCGTGCCCGTCCCCCCAAAGCTCGTCGGCCGTACTTACCCTTCCTACTATCTGCGCCGCTACCACGGACAGCCAGTGGGTTACCTCTGCCCGGTGGCCTCGGCGACCTTCGACCGTACGCTCCATTACATGTTCGGTCGACACTTGCGCACGCTTCGCGACCAGACGGCGGCGGCGCTGGGGGAGATCGGCGACGGCCGTATCGTCGACCTGGGCACCGGGACCGGCGCCCTGCTGCCTGTTTTGCGCAAGACGTTCGCACAGGCCCCCCTCGTGGGCATCGACCTTTCCCCTTACATGCTCGGTGTCGCGCGCCGTACGGTGCACGGTCTCGAGGGAGTGACCCTGGTCGAGGGCGACGCCCGTGAGCTTCCGCTCGGAGAAGGCTCGGCCCGCGGGGTCACCGCGAGCTTCGTGTTCCACGAGATGCCTCTCGACGTCGTCGAGGCGTCCATGCGTGAAGCGTTTCGCGTGCTCGCGCCGGGCGGTCGACTCGTCATCCTCGACGCGGTGCTTGAGCAGAGGCGGTCCGCTCGGCTCATGCACTGGCTGCAGACCCTGTTCTCTCCCGAACCCTACGGCCGCGCATACGGGCGCGCTCCCGTTGGCGAGATTTTGCAGAACGTGGGCTTCGAGCACGTCGAGACTCGCTACCTGGTGCGCGGGGTCGGGTTGCGTGTTTGGCAGAGACCGGCGTGAACACGCTGGGTCGCGCGAAGCGCTCGCTCGCGACAGCCTGCGGCTAGCTTGAAAGGAATTGCCATGCGTTTGGTTCGCTTCGTTGCCCTGCTCGCTTGTCTCGGGAGTGTCGTCGCGATCTCCGCGCCGCTCGAAGCCGACGCGTTCGGCAAAGATCCTCGCGCGATCATGGAAGCCGTGCTCGCGCGTGACGACGGTGACCGCTACGTTGCGCGCGACGAGATGACCATCACCGACGCCGCGGGGCGCAAGCGCGTACGGACGATGCGCCGGCACTCGATGCGTGTGTCTGATGGTCGCAAGTCGATCACCGTATTCGAGAGCCCGGCCGACGTGCGCGACACCCGATTTCTCTCGTTCGACTACGATGATGGTGGTCGCGCCGACGACCA
>CAYNOM010000859.1:0-3036 GCA_964398415.1 uncultured Polyangiales bacterium
GAGCGATGTTCGATTGGTCCGATCCAGCGTAGACGTCAAGCGGTGGCTGCGCGACAAGCGTCCGACGACGGTCCTCGATTGTTGCGATTGCGCGCAAGCGTCCGACGACGGTCCTCGATTGTTGCACTTGCGTACTTACGCGGGTCTGGATCACGCTCGCAGCCAGTCACCGGCACCAAAGCCGCTCCAAGCGCCCCGGGGACGGGCTCGCGCATCACGAGTTCGCGCGTGCACGGCTCGGCGGGCGAGGATGTCGAGCCGAGGTGCGCTCGACGTCCCGCGATGCTTCATGGGGTCGGGTGACACAGGATGGCGAGCGTCTCGGCCACCGCATCGCCGCTGAGCGAAAAAAATCAGGCGATGGGGCTTCCGGCGGCGAAAGATATGCGCAATTGTGCTTGCGGTCGGGCCACCTCTCCCTTCAGGGTAGGGCTCCCCCAGCCCGCAGCCCCCCGCTGCGGCCGACTTAGAAGGCGAATGAGAAAATGAGTAGAAGACTGCCGTGCGCTACGCTCGCTGCTGTGATCACCTGCATGGCGAGCTCGGCCCAAGCCCAGCCCCGCGCCGACGTGAACTTTGCTTTTAGCGGCGCCACCACCAACTCTGCCAATGCCCTCGACGCCTTCGCGGCGCAGGATCCCACGCTCGCCCCGCTCGTCGCGGGGATCCGTGCGGGGGGCCTAGACATCATCGGCGTCTCGCAGCAGCTCGAGTTTGCGACTGCGACGCTCAATGATGTCAACCCCGAGGCGGACCTTTTCTGGGTCTACGCTGGCATCAACAACTACTTGGCCGGCGGCCAAGACCCGAGCGTTGCGCCCGCGGAGGTCGGTGCGGCGCTCGAGAGGCTGTACAGCGAGCTCGGCGCGCGCCGCTTCGTGGTGCCAAACCTGCCTGCCATCGGCGATATCCCGTTGTTTTTCGCGCAGCCGCAGCAAGCGAAGGATGGCCTCAACTACCTCACGGTGCTGCACAACCAGATCCTCGACGGCGTGGTCGCTGGCTTTCAGGCGGCTCACCCCGATGCGTCCGTGACGACGGTGGATGTCTTTTCGGTCTTTCAGGAGCACAAGGTCAGCGGACAGTTCGCGAACACGGCCATCGGCTGTGACATGGTGCTTCCGCGAGAGGCGCTTGCGGCGCCAGGTGCTTGTAACGGCTTTCTCTATCTGGACATCGTGCACCCGGCCAGTGCTGCGTGGGCGCCCGTGGCCGAGGACGTGGTCGACGCGCTGCAGGGTGGCGACGTCGATCGCATCATCACCATCGGAGACTCCTTCTCCGATCTCGGCTCGCTCAGTGACACCTTCCTGCGCACGCTCGGCTTCCCCTTCCCGCTGCCGCCGTTCACCCAGGGGCGCTTTACCGAGGCCGAGAACGTGGTCCAGCAAGTGGAGGCCCTGTTGGCCGTCGAGACGAGCAGCGTCGCCTTTGCGCAACCGTTCCGCGCTTCGGAGAGCTTCACTCGGAGCGGCACCGCCACCACCGTGGGCAGCGTCTACGTGCCCAAGCGTCTGAGCGGCACAGGCTGCCCTGGCGCGAAGGTCAAGCTCACCTTCGAGCGGCCGGAGGGCAAGAAGATCAAGTGCGACTACAAGGCCAACGGCGAAGGCACGTTCGAGCTGAAGAAGTGCAACCACTCGGTGTCGGGCGGTGACCTGATCACCATCACGGCTGCCAAGGTGAAGCTCGGCGGCGGCGTCGACGCGGTCGACATCGATTGGCTGTTCTACTGAGCGCCTGCTCGAAGCCCCTCACAGCTTCGAGTAGGGCTCACCGCTGAAGTACAGCGCGGACACCGCGGCGAGGGGCTCTCCGCTCGCGTCCCGCTTGGGCTCGATGGCCACGGTTTGCTGACCGTAAGGCGCGTCCGGTGAGGTCTTCAGCACGCCGTTCGACCAGGTCAGGGGCCAGGATGCGCCAGCGGCGTTGCGCCAGACGAGCATGCCCGACTCGAGTGAGATCGAGACGCGGTGCCAGTCGTTCTCCACCGGGCGTCGCTCGTAGGAGCCGACGAAGTCATCTGCGCTCAGGATGCTTGCATCGAAGTGTCCGGCGGCCGTCTTCAACGCGTTCGCGATGGAGGGAGTCGCTTGGACCAGGCGCTTGCGCAGTGCTTCGGCGTAGTAGTCGGGCTCCCACGCTCCGACGAAATCGTCGGGCCATGTCTCGCGATCGAACCACTGATGCCCTTGGGCTTCGAGGCCGAGCTCGGGCCAAGTGCGGAACAGGTGATGAAAGAACTCGTGTTGCAGCCACTGCGGTGCATACACGCGCCGCTCGACATCCGTGTAGGGCCCGCGACCTAGATGCGCGGGCTTTCGCACCACCCACAAGTCGTCGCTGATGAACACAGGCGCCCGCCCGCGTCCGCCCATCCCGCCCGTGATGAACGTCGTGCCGTCGAACGCAGGGCCAGAAGGGACGTTGGATGGATACAAGACCCACCACATGTCCGTCGTCGCCTGCACTTCTTCGGTCACCTGGTCGATCGCGGCACTGGCATTGTCGATCCCGCTGTAGGTCGGATCGCCGCGGTACACGACTCGAACGCACTCGTCGACCATCACAAAGCGGGTCTGAAGGCGCAGAGCGCCGTCCGTGATGGCCCAGACGTAGTGCTGGAAGATGCGCAGCGCTTGTCGAATCACGAAGTGGTCGTTCGCCGCGAGGGTAGGGTCGAGCGAGAGGCGGACAGCCTCGCCCGCGCTGAGATCGGCCTGCGTGGGCCGCATGCCTTCCGCACACTTCGGCATCACCACGGTCATGATCACGGTTCGGGCGCTGCTTGCGTTCGCCTTCTCGGCGCGGGCGGTGATCTCGTCCAGCATGCGTAACCCGTAGTAGGCCACCGGAGTGCCGACGTTGACGCCGGCCTGACCGACTCCAGACCACCACACCCCATCGCTCAGGGGATAGGCCGTGAAGATCTGGTCGATGCGTGTGCGTGCCGCCGCGAAATCGCCCCGTTCCACGTCGTCTTCGGCGTGGAGCAGAGCTTCCACAGCGTCCACGAACGATGGCGGAAAGCTCTGC
>CAYNOM010000860.1:0-3032 GCA_964398415.1 uncultured Polyangiales bacterium
CAGTGTCTCGAGTTCGCCACGCGCGCGAGTGCCCGTCATGTTTCCTCCAGTTGAAACTGCTCGAGGCTGGCGGCGGCCCCTAGGAACTCGTCTTCGAGGCGGTCCAGAAACTCGCTACTCCCTTCGTCGACGAGATCTTCGGCACGAGCCGCGTCGTCGCAGCTGATACAGACGCTGCGAACACGCCCGACGCCGTCCAAAGCTAGCTCGAGCCAGAAACGCTCGACCGTGCAGATGGGAGCGTCCAAGCACGCGAGCTTCGCTTCGACGATTTCGGTGAGTAGCGGATACACCAGGACGTGGCCGCTTTCGCGGCTGATGACTTCGAATGCTCGAGGCTCTGCGTTCGCGGCGGCCCGGAGCGCAGCGACATCAAAGGACGCACGACGAAGGTAGCTCTCGTCCGTGAACGCCAGAACCAACTGATGGCCGCGGCCGGCCCAGTCCTCGTCAACCAGTGCACGACTGGTCCATTGACTCGTGCCTGCGCCGCTAAGCTTCTGCCGCTCCGTTGGAGGATAAGCGCCGTCCAACAGACCCTCGATGAGCGTGTGAAATGCATCGACGACGGCATCGGGCCACTCGAACGACTCGTCGAGTTCGTCGCCCTTTCCGAAGAGCTCCACTCGACTGTATTCGTTGTCTTTACCGGGCTCGACGTGCATGTGCACGGCGCAGTCGATCAAGACGTCGCTTCGACCCGACGCAAGCGAACGTACGCGGCGCAACGTCCCGAGCGTGAGGCTGAGCGATCGGACCCAGTGCTTGCCGTCGTCGTCAGCCACGTCGGACCACTCCTCTTCGAGCGCGAGCTCGGGCTGCGCCTGCCACAAGTCCCTCAGTCCGCGCGAGAGAGACAGGTCGAATTGCTCCGGGCCGAACGGGCTTGCGACGCTTGTCTCGAACGCGAAGTCGTCGATTTCGGTGTTGTCTTGAACCACTGAGCCCCTCGATTTCCGGCCCTTCATGGCCTTCGCCGCATTTTGCGACGCTGGCTCGACAGAAGGAACGGCCGGCGGACGGCTGGCAGAGTTAGAACGGCTTTGACCTTCGGCCGCGTGTTGTGGGGCGCCGGTCGTTCGGACGACCACGGAATGGGCTGAGCTAGGCTCCGCTCGTGACCTCGCCGCGCGCGCCCCGGGTCAGGCCCGGTCTGCGACTGTCCAGGTGTCGTCCGGTAGAGTCGCCGGGGCTGGATGCGGTCCTTCCCTGTCCTACCCGGCTCGGGTTGGCAAGCTGCCGTGCTCCGGTGCGGTCCGCGGCCCTCGAGGCTCAGTCGCTCTGGCGAGCGTCATCGGAGTAACGGCGCTTGACCAGCCCACCGATGCAGGCCGACCTTCCGAGCTGAACCATATGGAGCACCTCCAAAGCTTCTTCCGCATTCCCGATTACCAGCGGGGTTATGCATGGGAAGCCAAACACGTCGATGACTTGCTCGAGGACCTTGAGCTCCTGCAAGTCGGCGACGAGCACTACGCGGGAACGCTCGTCCTGCATCGAGACGACAAGGCATCCCGGATCATGGACCAAGAGGGTCGTGACCACGCGGTCTACGACATCGTCGACGGGCAACAGCGCATGACGACCATCGTCATGCTGCTCGATTGCATTCGCCGCGAGTTGCCGAGCGAGCAGCCGCTCGCGACGGGCATTCGCAGGAGCTACATCAGCACGACAACCCTCGACGGCTTCGAGCAGGCGCGTCTCAGCCTCAACCGGGACACGCGCGAGTTCTTCGAGCGCAACGTGATTGCGCACCGGCCTGGGGTACAGGGACCGATCATTCGATCGCATGAGCTGCTTGCGGCCGCGCACGCTCGAATGTCGGCGTACTTGAAGACCCACGCGCGTGAGGACGGGTGGTTGCTCGCGCTCTACAAGAAGGTGACCACCGGCCTGAAGCTCACCGTGTACGAGGTGCCTCGCACAAGCGACGTCGGCGTGATCTTCGAGGTCATGAACAACCGCGGCAAGCCTCTCTCAGAGATGGAGAAGGTCAAGAACTACCTGCTGTACGTGTCCTCCAAGATGCGTCCCGACACGGCTGGACGCATTGCTGATCAGGTGAACGGCACATGGGCCAAGGTCTTCGCGATGATGATGGCAGCGGGAGCGAGCACCTCGAGCCACGAGGACCAGCTCTTGCGCGCGCACTGGCTAATGGCCTACGACTACCGGGCAAAGAACTGGGCGGGTAGCGATTCCATCAAGGCTGAGTTCTCAGTGAAGAAGCTGCGCGACGGCCACGACGCCCTAGCCCAATCGATCGCGAGATACCTTGACGGTTTGCTGCAGTTCTCAATCGCGTATTGCGACGTGGTCGACCCGACTCGAAGCGACGCGCTTCAGGAGTACCGGCATGCGCCGGAGAAGCGCAGGGAGCTTCAACGTGCCGCGCAAAAGCTGGCCAGGTTGCGCGTTATCGCGAGTTTTCTGCCTCTCATCGGCGCGGCGCGGGCCGTTCATCCCGGCGAACCAGAGGTCTTGCTCGACCTTCTGCGCGCGTGCGAAAAGTTCGCGTTCCGCGTCTATCGCGTTGCTCAGATTCGCGCGAATGCCGGGCAATCGGCGTTCTTTCGGCTGGCACACGACGTGTTTGCGCAACAACGGTCTGTTGCTGAAGCAATCGCGGACGTTCACGGCAACCTCGAGTACTACGCGCCCGATCGAGAGTTCCGGGCCCTGCTCGCTGAGCCTGCGGACTGGTTCGCGCGTAGCGGGCTCAAGTATCTCTTGTACGAGTACGAGGAGTACCTAGCGGCAGGTCGTCCCGTGCAGCTGCCGTGGGAGCTGTTTCTGAGGACGGACAAGAAGGACAGCATCGAGCACATCCTTCCGCAAACACGGACCGACCCGTACTGGACTGAGCGTTGGACGGAGCGCGACGCGGAGCACCGTCTTCACGACCTTGGCAACCTGAGCCTCACGTTCAGCAACAGCAACTACGGCAACAAGGCATTCCCGGCGAAGAAGGGAAAGCCGGGCGAAGGCGTCTGCTACGCAAACGCGAGCACTTTCATGGAACGCGAGCT
>CAYNOM010000861.1:0-3031 GCA_964398415.1 uncultured Polyangiales bacterium
CGCTGATCATGAACGCCCTCGAGCACATGGAGCGGCAGAACCTCGCGAGCCTTGCGCCCACCGCAGCCGCACAGGCGCGCTGGGTCGACGAGGTAGACCGCCGCACGGAGGGCACCGTATGGACCGCAGGCGGCTGCCAGAGTTGGTACCTCGACGCCACGGGCCGCAATTCGACGCTGTGGCCGAGCTTCACGTTCACCTACCGCATTCAAACCTCACGCCTGCACCATGCCGACTACACGAGCGAGACGCGCAGCCCCTCGGTCACGGGCACTGACACCCGCAACGGCACTTGAACAGTGGCCTCAAAGAGATGCCGCCGGCATCTCCAAAGTAGGCGGATGGCCTTGTCTCCGACCACGCTCGACTCTGACAGCTCCTGGTCGCCGCCGGCGCGCGCTTTCCCTTGCCTTACGATCTCGCGCTGGACCTTGTCTTCGCCCACGTCCGCCGTTCGGCCCTTGAGGGAGGATTTCGCTGAATGGGAGTTCCGTCAACCGGCGCCGGAGGGCGGCCCCCCGCTTTGTCGCGACTATGACCACGCGAGCACCTGATCGAGGCCGCGCATGCTCTTCCAGGGTGGAGGCCGCTTCGCGCCGAAAGCCGCATCGCGCGTCGGAAAGTCACTCATGCCGGCACTGCATAGATGTGCAATGCATGCATCAAGCCCACGTGGGGTGTCCAAATTTTCGGCGCCCGAGAGCTCGAACCCTGTCATCGCCGTGGTGTTCCCCGCTTCGGACCGATGCCCTTGCATCGAGGCTCGCGCAGTGATAGGCGCTCACCCCTGAGACTCCCCCCGGGGCTGAGACTCGCTCAGCGCCTGTACGTGCATCGTTCGTTGCCGCGCTGCCCGCGACACCCCCCGCATGGGCACCTGAAGACCTCCCCTTTACAGGAACGCTATGAGCTCTCCACTTGGCCATCCGCGTGACTCGCGTCGTCCGCGCCGACGGCGCATGGGCTTGTTGTGTGTCCTATCCTTCCTGTCTTTGGGAGTCGCACTGCTGCCGGCGGTGTCGTGGACGAGCTCGCCGTCCGCGGTTTCCCAGGCCGCTGCTGGACCACCAGGTTCCATTGAGGGAGATCGAGCCAAACGGGCGACGTTCGACGTCGGTTTCGAGCTTTCGCAAGTAGTCGAAAGAGACAACATTGAAGGTGCGTGCGAGCGGCACGTCGCTCGCCTGGATCCCGACACAGAGCAACTGCAGCAGCGCTTCCGGGATGACCCAGTCGCGATCCGAGATCGTCTTCGATGCGGGAAGTACCTGTTCTTCTACTCCGGAATGTCCGTCGGTTCCGCCATGCCCACCATCGCGGTCAAGGGCATGCTCGAAGCCTTTCCTGAGCATCTGGGGCCTGCATTCGCGAAACTGGGCGCGATCGAGGATCCGTTCGATCCGGGCATGCCGATTGGGCTGCCGCCGTCCGGTCGGCTGCAGGTGGACGGCGGCCCCGCGGTTCCCCCATATCTGAGCGACTACCGAACGATTTCGTGCGCGTTTTGCCACTTCGGCAAGCTCGCAGACGGTCGATACGCGGTAGGCATGCCCAACGAAAGGTTGGAGCTCGGCCGTTTCACGGCCCTCATGTTTTACGCCATCTGGCTGCTGGATGAGCGTAAGCACGACGAAGACGCGTGGGCAGAGCCGCTCCGGCGCCTGTACCAAACAGGAGCGCTGGTGATCCTGAGCGGGCGACTGCCGCCCTTTCTTGGCGCAGGCGAACTGGCGCTGAAAGTAGCCGCTACCCCGGTCCCTGGCTTGCTCGAACAAGAGGCCTACCTGGCGGAGCTTCCCGGAGTTGCCAACGTACTGTCGACGATTCTCGGCGGCAACAAGACCCTGTTCGTCGCAGCACCCGGGATCTGGAACATCTCGGGACGCACCTCGGACGCGGATACGGGACCCAAGTTCACCGCCTTCATGCCCGCACGAACGCTCGAAGCCATGCTGCATGACGCGCTCATCATTCAGACGACGAGCGACGAGTTCTCAACCCCAAAGTACGTCGACCCACTCGCCGAATACGTGCGCTCGCTGGAAGCGCCTGCTCCGCTCCATCCGCCCGCCGATCCCGCATTGGTTGCAGAAGGGCAGCGCGTGTTCGAGCGCAAGTGCACGGAATGCCATGGCAGCAGCGCTGGTGACAGCTCCCGTGTGATCGCCCCCGCAGACATCGGCTTGTCGGATGCATACAATGCTCCTTTGGCAGTCGATTACGTGCCGGCGAACTGGCTTTCTTCCGCGACCCTACGCCTGCTCGAGAAGGCCCAATCTCAGCGCGGGGACCCGATTCCAGAGCGATACGAGGGCGTTCGAACACGCAGGCTGCGCGGAGTCGGACGACGTACACGCCTGATGAGCAATGGGGCCGTCGAAGGTCTGGCGCACGCACTCTGCATCGGCCGGCTCCGCAAGGACACGGATCGACACAAGCCATTCAGCGACGCCGTCCATGGCGACCTGTGCTCGAACTACACGATCGATGAGCGGAAGGCACTGTTCGCCTACCTCGAGCGCTTCTAGATGAACGCTGAGACACGACGCCATGACGACCTCCCACGAGCTGCCAGGAGCGGTCGACGAAGCACGAGATGACGTGATGAACGGTCCCGACCGTGACCATGCGAGGCATTCGAGGGACGCCCACGTATCGGACAGCCGCCGTGAGGGTTGCGGGACGTAATAACGTAGTCCGTCACGCTCTCACCCCTCACGCTCTCACCCCCAGCGCATCACGCGCTCGATGCGGTGTCGGTCGGCATCCGTAAAAGAAAGGTGGCCTGGGTCGGAGACGATCGAGTCATTCGCCTGATCCAGAAATGGTTGAAGGCGGGTGTGCTCGACGACGGTAAGCACGTACGCGACGAGATCGGAACCGTGCAAGGCGGCAGTATCAGCCCGTTGCTCGCGAACATCTATCTGCACTACGTGCTCGACCTGTGGACCCACAGGTGGCGTACCACGCAAGTCAAGGGAGACGTGATCATCGAGCCAACCCGGCTTCTGACTCCACCATGTACGGAAGT
>CAYNOM010000862.1:0-1629 GCA_964398415.1 uncultured Polyangiales bacterium
TCGTCGCCCATGGAGCCCGAGACGTCCAGCATGTAGAGGATGACCGCGTTGGCCACGGGTGTGGTCTCGGTCTTCCAGGAGCGAAACCGCATGTCGTCGCGCACGGGCACGACCACTGGGTTTTTCGCGTCGTAGGTGCCCATGGAGATCTGGCGCTTGAGCGCCTGACGGTAGGTGCGCCGGAAGTGTCTGAGGGAGTTTGGGCCGACGCGCCGCACGCCGACGTAGCGGTCGCGCTGGTTGACGATGCGGCTCTTGCCCTTGTCCTCGATGTTGGGCAGCGCGAGCTCTTCGCCGAGAATCTCGGCCAGCTCGTCGAGGCTCACCTCGACCTCGAGCGCGTGCTCACCTGGGCTTTCGCCCGCTTGCTTGCCATCGCCGGGCTGCGGCTGACCTTGGCTCAGCGGATCGCCCGAGTCTCCATCGCCCTGACCGACGCCGCCTTGCTGCTTGTCGCCGTAGCGGAAGCGCGGGATGTCGATCTGCGGGATCGGAATGGACACCACATCTTTGCCTTGGCGCCCCATCAGCTCGCCCTGCGAAATGTACTTGCGCAGGTTCTGGCGGATCTTGCCGCGCACGATGTGGCGAAAGCGCCCGTGATCTCGGTCGATCTTCAGGGACATGCGATGTCAGTGTACCCGACTCGAAGACCAAATACGAAGGTTGAAGAGTGCGTAGGGCAGTCTACGAGCGTGTGTGCTCAGGGCGCGCCCGCCTCTTCAAAGCGGCAGCGGATGCGCATGCTCATCGCTCGGTAGAGCGCGGAGGTCTGGGACACGAGTCGCGAAAGCACGTCGGGCCTTTGCTCGGCGATGTCGAGGCTTGCCGTGGGATCGTGGGCGAGATCGTAGAGCTCGTAGGTGCCACTTTGGCGTCGCGCGACGAGCAGCATGTCTTCGGAGATCAGCGCGAGCTTGCTCTGATAGGCGCCGTAGCGTTCGAGGTAGCGCGCGCGTTCGTTCAGCTCGGCGAGGCTCTGTGCCGGATGCGCTGCATAGCGAGTCAAACGCTGACCCGGGATGTGAAACTCTTCGCTCACCACGTAGGACCGCGGCGCGCGGGGGCGCTCGAGCAGGGAGCGGCCCAGGCTTGCGGGCGCCTGAGCGCGCCCCAGAAAGTGTAGAACGCTCTCGCGTACGTCGGTCAGGTGCACCGGGCCCTCGAGCTGCTTCGGCCTTTCGCCCGGCACGCGCAGCGCGAGCGGCACCTGCGTGAGCTGCGGGTAGAGCACGTAGTGGTGGTGCATCTGACCATGCTCACCGAGGCCCTCGCCATGGTCGGCCAACACCACGATCAGGCTGTCGTCGTACCAGCCCTCCTCGCGCAGCACGGTGAGGAGCTGCCCGAGCGCGCGATCGGCTGCCGCCACTTCCGACATGTAGCGTTCCTGTGGGGTGTTGCCGAAGTCGAGCCCGGGGTGCTTGACGTAGGGCTCGTGGGGCTCGAACAGGTGAAGCCACAGCAGGTGGCGCTTGTTCTGCTTGCGTAGGCGCCGCAGCTCTCGGGTGGCGAGCTTTACTTGGGCGTCGGCGTTCTTTCGCCTGTGCACTTGGCTCGTGCGCAGGAGGTAGCGCACCACGTCGGGACGCTTGAAGTAACGGCCACTCGGCACCACCGCGAGCACCT
>CAYNOM010000862.1:1639-3029 GCA_964398415.1 uncultured Polyangiales bacterium
CTCCACGACCGGCTCGGTCCAGAGGCGCTTGCACACCGCGAGCACCTCGTCGAGTACCTCGGAGGCGTCCTCGAACAGGGTGCGCGGCGGGGTCCGCGACAGGGCGACCTCGCTCGGCAGAAGACCCGTGAACGCGGACGTCATCGCCATGAGCGTTGCGGGGTACGGCGTGTAAGCCTCGGTGGTCGAAAAGCCCTCTGCCATGAAACGCGTCAGCTCAGGCATGAGCGCCCGTCCGCGAGCCACGCGCTGCACGTAGTCGCCACGCAGCGTGTCGATCGACACCAGCACCACGTTGCGTCGTGCGTCCATCGTCAGCGGCAACGGGGCAGGAGGCACGGCGCTCAGCGTCGCGCAGGACGTGGCGGCAGCTGTTTGGAGATCGAGGTGAGTGAGCCCCGAAGGTGGGGGCAACAGGGCCGAGGCGAGGCGCGCGAGGGGCGTCTCCCCGGTGGTCAGACTGCGGCGCCTTCCGGCTTCGGTGGTCTCGGGAAGGCCCAGGGAAAGGCCAAAAGTGAGGACCACGAGCGCGAAAGAGCCAAGCGCCACGCGTCGCGCGTGCGGCGGCGGCAAAGCCAGCTCGAGCACAGAGGCGAGCAGGATCAGCGACACGCTGCTCGCGAGTAGCGCGAGGGCACCGTTGCTGTTGGCGCGCAGGCTGAGCGAGGCGAGGAGACCAGAAGCGAGGAGCGTCGCGGCCGCGAGATCGAGCAACCTCGGCCGCGCGAAGCGCGAAAAGGCCCAGGTGACGGCCGAGAGCGCGAGGCACAACGCGATGCCCGTGGCGCGCAAGAGCGTGGAGTCGAAGCCCTTGGCGTGCAGTCCGTCGCTATGGGCCAGGGTGTCGCCGAAGCTCAGGGCAAAGGGGCTGCCGAGCGCGCATGCGATGCCGAGGGCGAGCATCGCAGACGGGCCCCTGGTGCGCGCATCGACGGCGGCCACGACAAGCCACGTCACACCCAGCACAGCGCCGTAGACGAGGCTCAGGCGCGCGCCGAACAGCAGGTGTGCGAAGCTCAGCTCTGGCTTCAGCAGAAACAGCCCGCCCAGCATGAGCACGAGGCTCAGCGCTGGCACGAGCAGGCTTCGGGTCAGGGGGCGCTCGAGCGCGCGAAGCGTGAACAGAGCGCTGCTATTCCTTCACGTCACCGCGGGCGAAGATGCTCGCGACGAAGGCGAGCACGTCGGTCGCGCTTGCCTCGTTGTAGCCGTAGTTCTTGATCAGCCGGCCCTTGATGATGTCGATCTTGTCCTGCGTCTCCTTGTCGATGACGTTGGAGACGAAACTGCTGAGCTTGATCGAATCCTTTTGGTCTTCGAAGAGCTTCATCTCAAGGGCGCGACGCAAGCGGTCGTTGATCGCGCCACCAAGGCCCCGCTCGGGGATCGG
>CAYNOM010000863.1:0-3028 GCA_964398415.1 uncultured Polyangiales bacterium
TACAGCTCCGTGAGCCACCTCGGCTTCGTGATGCTCGGCATCTTCTCGATCACGCAGCAGGGCGTCAGTGGCGCCATCCTCCAGATGGTCAACCACGGCATCTCCACCGGCGCGCTCTTCCTTCTCGTCGGTGTCATCTACGAGCGCAGGCACACGCGTCTGTTCAGCGACTTCGGGGGCCTGGCCAAGGTGATGCCGCTCTACACGCTGCTGTTCGTGATCGTCGCCATGAGCTCCGTCGGTCTTCCAGGCACCAACGGCTTCATCGGCGAGTTCATGATCTTGAACGGCACCTTCCTTTCCGAGCGGCTGCCGTCCCCATTCCTCTTCACGCTGCTCGCGGCCACCGGTGTGATCTTGGCTGCCGTATACATGCTGCACGCGGTGCTGAAGATGTTCTGGGGCCCGCTCGACAACGCAGAAAACGAGGGCTTGCCCGACGTGGGCGGGCGTGAGCTGACGGTGTTGATGCCGCTGATTGCGCTCGTCTTCGTGCTCGGCTTCTTCCCGTCGGTGTTCCTCGAGAAGATGAACCCCTCGGTCGACGGCTTCCTCGCCAACTATCGGGAGAAGCTGCTCGAAAGCGCCGCCGACGACAGTGCGCGGGTGTGGAAGAGCGCAGCGCTGCAACGTGAGTCAGACAAAACGACGATGGCGCTCGCGACCGGGCGCGCCGGAGATGCGCCATGAGCGAATGGATCGTAGCGGCACCTTTGCTCTGCGTGGTCCTGGGTGGCCTCGCGATGATGCTCGTCGACGCGTTCGTCGAGGAGAAGAGCGAGCTCTCGATGATGACCGCCGTGATCCTGGGCGGCGCGGCGGCGGTGGCTGTCGGCATCTGGGCGGGCGAGCGTGACCTGGTCGAGGCTACGCCGCTCATCACGAGCTACTTGGCCGTCGACAAGCTGGCCCTGTTCTCCGACGTCGTGATCTGCGTGGGTGCCGCGCTCGCAGCGTTGCTCGCGGGCGGATACCTGCGGGAGCATCGCTTGGAGCGTGGAGAGTTCTACCCGCTGCTCTTGTTCGCGGCCTTTGGCGCCATGGTTCTTGCGCGCTCGGTCGACCTCTTGAGCTTGTTCATCGGGCTCGAGACCATGTCGCTCGGCGTCTACGCACTCGTCGCCTATCGGCGCACCAGCGCCCGGGCTGCAGAGGCAGGCCTCAAGTACTTCCTGCTCGGTTCCTTCGCCGCAGCGCTGCTGCTGCTTGGCAGCGCCTATCTCTACGGCGCCACGGGCCACACCGACTTCGCCGGCATCGCAGCCGCATTGAAGTCGGGCTCGGCCGACCCTCGCCTCGTGCTGATGGCGCTCGTGCTGATCCTCGCGGGCTTCGCGTTCAAGGTCAGCGCGGTGCCCTTCCACATGTGGACCCCAGACGCCTACGAAGGTGCCACGACTCCCGTGACCTCGTTCATGGCCGTGTGCGTCAAGTCGTCGGTGTTCGTGGTGATGGTGCGCGTGTTCCTGATCGCCTTTGGCGGTGACGAGCTGACGTCCGGCACCGCGGGTTGGCCGCCCGTGCTCGCGGGCCTCGCGGCGCTGACCATGGTCTTTGGCAACTTGGGCGCGATCGTGCAGTCGAGCGTCAAGCGCATGCTTGCCTACTCCTCGATCGCCCACGCGGGCTACATCCTCATCGGGCTCGTGGCGGCGCCCAAGGTGGGCGAGCAGGCCGTCAGTGCCGTGCTCTACTATCTGGCCGCCTACACGGTTTCCAATGCGCTCGCCTTCGGTGCGCTGGTGATGGTGGGCTCCTACAAGCGCGAGGCGGTCAGCTACGAAGACCTGTCGGGCGTGGGCCGTCGTCATCCGATGCTGGCTGTGCCCTTCGTGCTCGGCATTCTGTCGCTGATGGGCTTTCCGCCCACGGCCGGGTTCTTCGCCAAGTACTACGTGTTCCTGGCAGCCGTCGACGCGGGTGGCGGGCTCGTGTGGCTCGCGGTCGTGGGCGCCCTGTCCAGCGCCGTTGGCGCCTACTACTATCTGCGCGTGCTCGTTTACATGTTCATGCGCGAGCCCGAAGCGGGTGCCGAGGTGGCCGTGCCCATGCGCTCTGGCTACGTCGTGACGGCCATGGTCGTCGCAGGCCTGTTCGTGCTGCAAATGGGGCTCTCGCCGGCGGGCTACATCGATCTCGCGACCGCGGCCTCCAAACTGTTCGCGTGAGGTACGCTGGCTGATGCGTGGTGTCGGACTTCTCGCCCTGATGTCGCTCAGCCTGGCCTGTGGCCAAGGCAAGCCTGCTCAGCCGGCGCCTGAGCCCCAGGCTCAGCAGCCGTCGGCTGCGAGCCCGTCGAAGCAGCCCGCCACGGCAGAGCCCTCGGTGAGCTTGACGGGGGTGATCGAGGGGCAGGTCGTGCTTGCCGAGGGGGCAAAGCTGCCCGAGCTCGAGGATCCGCGCAAGGCCGCGAAGTTCGCGCTCACCGATCCGCCTCAGCCCTGCTCGCCCATCGGGAAGCCCGATCTCACGCCGGTGCGCCGAGATGCGGACAGCGCCGGCTTGTCGAACATCCACGTGGCGCTGACCGGGATGCGGTCCACCCAGGACAGCGCACCGCGCGTTCACGAGCTGTTGCTCACCGACTGCCGCCTGGCTCAGCCGCTCCTCGGCGTCATGCGCGGCGACACGGTTCGCATCAAGAACGCGTCGGGCTCGCCCCTCTTGCCGGCCATGCCCGGAGACAAGTTCATGCAGGCCATCCTGCCTGGTGAATCACGCGAGCTCGAGATCAAGGGCCTGGGCTCGATGCGCATCGCCTGCTCGTTCTCGTCCTACTGCGGGCAAACGGACGTGCTTTCCACGTCGCATCGTCTGTACGCGGTCACCGACCGAACAGGCCACTTCCGGATCGAAGGCGTGCCCCTCGATCAGGACCTCGTGGTGCACGCGTGGCAGCCCCTGTTCGCCGAGTCCCGCGCGTCCGTGCGCCTGACCAGCGGCGCCACCGAGAAGCAAGTGACGCTGAAGCTCGCGCCGCAGGATCCCGCCGCGACGGATCAGGTGGCTCCGCCGCCCAAGGGGCCGA